>NZ_BCQU01000017.1:0-86538 GCF_001552235.1 Actinomadura rubrobrunea NBRC 15275
GGCCTCGCCCGGCGGCCGCGCCGCCGCGGCCCGCCGAGCGGGCGCCCGGACCCGCGGCCGGCGGATGCGGTCACCAGACGGCGCGGACGAGGCTCTCCTGCAGCATGGTCAGCCAGTCGTAGGCGGCGAACATGGGGGCCCGCGGGTCGCGCGGGTCCAGCTCGGCGGCCTCCTCGTACCACTCCTCGGTGATGTCGAGGCGGGTGCCGAGGGCCAGCCGCACGTCGTTGAGCGCCCGCAGCCAGATCTGCGCCTCCTCCTCGTCCAGGACCGCCTCCCGGCCCCGCTCGAGGGTCTTCAGCACCGTCCGGGCGGCCTCCCGCTTGCCGTCGCGCAGGCCCATCTCGGTGTAGCGGCGGAACTCCCCGGCCGCGCGCTCGTCCTCCTGGTAGGCGTCCGGGAACAGCCGCGCCAGCACCGGGTCGTCCGGCGGCGCGGTGCGGTCGGAGATCCCCACGGCGGCCAGCTCGTCGCCCGGCCCCGGCGCGTCCTGCCCCAGCAGCTCCAGCAGCTGCTCCATCAGCGCCCGGACCAGCGCCGCCTCCTCGGCTTCGAGCCGCACGCTCACGCCGCCGCGCACCTTCTTGACCGCACTCATGGATCTCGATTCTCGGTCGTGTCGCCCGCGGCCGCCGCCCCGCCGCGATCGTGTCGCTTCCTCGGGCGGCGCCGCGGTCAGTCGTCTCGCTTCACCGTCGCCCACAGGCCGTAGGAATGCAGGATCTCCACGTCCCGCTCCATCTCCTCGCGGGTGCCGTTCGCGACGACGGCCTTGCCCTTGTGGTGGACGTCCAGCATGAGCTTCTCGGCCTTGGGGCGCGGGTACCCGAACACCGTCTGGAACACGTACGTGACGTAGGACATGAGGTTGATCGGGTCGTTCCACACGATCGCCAGCCAGGGCCGGTCGGCGCTCTGGTCCTCGCCGACGTCCGGCCGTTCCAGCTCGACCGGTGCGGGTGCTGTGCTCATCGGCTCCTCACGTCTCCCTCGTTGCCTCGGAGTCGATTCCGCCCACCGTTGCCGATGCTATGCCCGATGCCGCCCGTCGCCCCCCGGACAGGCCCGGCGGACGAGGCCTGCATATCCATGGTGCACACACCGAGCCTTAAGGTTCCACTTGTGGACCTTGCAGACGGCACGGCACTGCTGACCGACCATTACGAGCTGACGATGCTGCAGGCGGCGCTGCGCGAGGGCACCGCGGGACGCCGCGCGGTGTTCGAGGTGTTCGCCCGCAGCCTGCCGAACGGGCGGCGCTACGGCGTGGTCGCCGGCACCGGACGGCTGCTGGACGCGATCGAGCGATTCGCCTTCGACGAGGACGCCCTGGAGTTCCTCACCTCCCGCGGCGTGGTCGACGAGCCGACCGCCGAATGGCTGGCGGACTACCGCTTCACGGGGAACGTGTGGGGCTACCCCGAGGGCGAGTGCTACTTCCCCGAGTCGCCGATCCTGACGGTGGAGGGCACGTTCGCCGAGGCCGTCCTGCTGGAGACGGTGGTGCTGTCGATCCTGAACCACGACTGCGCGATCGCCTCGGCGGCGTCCCGGATGGTGCAGGCCGCGGCGGGCCGCCCGCTGATCGAGATGGGGTCGCGCCGCACCCACGAGCAGGCCGCCGTGGCCGCCGCCCGCGCCGCCTACATCGCCGGCTTCGCCACCACGTCCAACCTGGAGGCGGGGCGGCGCTACGGGGTGCCGACCGCCGGCACGGCCGCGCACGCGTTCACCCTGCTGCACGACAGCGAGCGCCACGCCTTCAAGGCCCAGCTGGCCTCCCTGGGCGAGGGCACGACGCTGCTGGTCGACACCTACGACGTCGAACGGGCCGTGCGCACCGCCGTGGAGCTGGCCGGGCCGTCGCTGGGCGCGGTGCGCATCGACAGCGGCGACCTGGCCGTCATGGCGCGCCGCGTCCGCGAGCTGCTCGACTCCCTGGGCGCCGCCGACACCCGGATCGTGGTCACCGGGGACCTGGACGAGTACGGCATCGCCTCCCTCGGCACCGCGCCCGTCAACGGCTACGGCGTCGGCACGTCCCTGGTCACCGGGTCGGGCGCGCCCACCGCGTCCCTGGTCTACAAGCTGGTGGCGCGGGCCGACGGAACCGAGCCGGACGCCCCGATGCGCCCGGTGGCCAAGCGGTCCACGGGCAAGCCGACCCGCGGCGGCCGCAAGCGGGCGATCCGCCGCAGGGACGCCCGCGGCACCGCCACCTGCGAGCTGATCACCACCGGCGAGCCGACGCCGGGCCCGCGCGACCGGCTGCTGCAGGTCCCGCTCATCCGGGACGGCGAGGTGGTGGGACGCGAGCCCCTGGACGCGGCCCGCGAACGGCACGTCCGGGCCCTGCGGGAGCTTCCGCCGACCGCGCTCCAGCTGTCGCGCGGCCTGCCCGCCATCCCCACCGAAATCGTCGACGGCGGGCCGCGCCCCATGGAGTAGCGTTCGCGTTGTCTGGGGACATACCGGGGGAACTCACCGAGGAGCGCTCATGGGCAAGGCTCTGATCATCGTTGACGTCCAGAACGACTTCTGCGAGGGCGGGTCGCTGCCGGTCGCCGGCGGCGCGGACGTGGCCGCCGCGATCTCCGAGCACGTCGCCGCGCGCCGCGGCGAGTACGCCCATGTCGTCGCCACCCGCGACTTCCACCTCGACCCCGGCGACCACTTCGCGGACGAGCCGGACTTCGTCGACACCTGGCCGCCGCACTGCGTGATCGGCACCCCCGGCGCCGACTTCCACCCCAACCTGGACCTCGCGCCGATCGAGGTGGTGTTCAGCAAGGGCCGCGCCGACGCCGCCTACAGCGGCTTCGAGGGCGTGACGGACGACGACGTTCCGCTGGCCGAGTGGCTGCTCGCGCACGGCGTGGACGAGGTCGACATCGTCGGCATCGCCACCGACCACTGCGTGCGCGCCACGGCCGTGGACGCCGCGCGCGCCGGGCTGCGCACCCGCGTGCTGCTCGACCTGACCGCGGGCGTGGCCAAGGACACCGTCGACCGGGCCCTGGAGGAGCTGCGCCGCGAGGGCGTCGACCTGGTCGGCAGCCCCGTCACCCGCGCCTAGCGCCGGATCAGTACCGGCGCTTGGCGGCCCACTCGCGGATCTTGGCGATGCGGCGGCGGACGTCCTCGGCGCTGGCCTGCGCGACCGCGGGTCCGCCGCAGATGCGGCGCAGCTCGGCGTGGATCACGCCGTGCGGCTGGCCGGTGCGGTGGTTCCACGCGCCGACCAGGCTGTTGAGCTCCTTGCGCAGGGCGTGCAGGTCCTCGGCCGCGGTGCGGTCGTCGGCGCCGTCGTCGCGCGGGTCGCCGGTCTTCTTCTTGCGCCG
This sequence comes from Actinomadura rubrobrunea NBRC 15275, assembly GCF_001552235.1. Taxonomy (NCBI): domain Bacteria; kingdom Bacillati; phylum Actinomycetota; class Actinomycetes; order Streptosporangiales; family Thermomonosporaceae; genus Actinomadura; species Actinomadura viridilutea. The sequence continues at coordinate 3,342 of NZ_BCQU01000017.1, forward strand.
GGCGCGCAGCTGCTCGGCCTGCCGCTTGCGCAGCAGCGCGCTGACCTGCTCGGGCTCCAGCAGCCCCGGGATGCCGAGGAACTCCTCCTCCTCGGCCGACCCGGGCGTGGCCTGCAGGCCGAACTCGCCGCCGTCGTACAGCACCCGGTCGAACGTGGCGGACGCCTCGACGGTCTCGAAGGTGAACTGCTCCCCCGCGGCGTCGGGGTTGTCCCGGCGCCGGTTGGCCTCGGCCAGCAGCTCGTCGTCCAGGCCGTCCTCGCGGAGGGGGCGGTCGAGCACGTGGTCGCGCTCGGCCTCCATCTCGGCGGCGTGGCTCATCAGCGTCGGCACCGACGGCAGGAACACCGAGGCGGTCTCGCCGCGCCGGCGGGCCCGCACGAAGCGGCCGATCGCCTGGGCGAAGAACAGCGGCGTGCTGGTGGAGGTGGCGTAGACGCCCACGCACAGCCGCGGGATGTCGACGCCCTCGGACACCATCCGGACCGCCACCATCCAGCGGTCGTCGGAGGCGGCGAACTGCTTGATCTTCTTGCTGGCGGTGGGGTCGTCCGACAGCACCACGGTGGCGCCCTGCCCGGTGACCGACCGCAGCAGCGCCGCGTACGCCCGGGCCGCCTCGTGGTCGGTGGCGATGACCAGGCCGCCCGCGTCGGGGATGGCGCGGCGCAGCTCGGTGAGCCGCTTGTCGGCGGCGACGAGCACCTGCCGGATCCAGTCGCCCTTCGGGTCGAGCGCGGCCCGCCACGCCTGCGCCATCTGGTCCTGCGTGAGCGGCTCGCCGAGGGTGGCGGTCAGCTCCTCGCCCGCGCGGGTGCGCCAGCGCATCTCGCCCGCGTACGCCAGGAACAGCACCGGGCGGACGACCCCGTCGGCCAGGGCCGGGCCGTAGCCGTAGGTGTAGTCGGCGCGGCTGCGCCGGACGCCGTCGGGGCCCTGCTCGTACTGCACGAACGGGATGGGGTTGACGTCGGTGCGGAACGGCGTGCCCGACAGGCACAGCCGCCGCGTGGCGGGCTCGAACGCCTCGCGCACCGCGTCGCCCCACGACAGGCCGTCGCCCGCGTGGTGCACCTCGTCGAAGATCACCAGGGTCTTGCGGGCCTCGGTGCGGTTGCGGTGCAGCGCCGGACGGGCCGCGACCGTGGCGTAGGTGACGGCGATGCCGTGGAAGTCCTTGCCGACGCGGCCCTGGGCGTTCTGGAACTCGGGGTCCAGCTTGATGCCGACGCGCCCGGCGGCCTCGGCCCACTGCCGCTTGAGGTGCTCGGTGGGGCACACGACGGTGACCCCGACCACCACGCGGCGGTCGAGCAGCTCGCGGGCGAGCCGCAGCGCGAAGGTGGTCTTTCCGGCGCCGGGGGTGGCGACGGCGAGGAAGTCGCGCGGGCCGGTGCCTCCGCCCGCCCGGAAGTACGTCTCCAGAGCCTGCTGCTGCCAGGCACGCAGGGACGAGGCGGTCCCCCAGGCGGCCCGCTCCGGAAAGGCGGGGGGCATGCTGGAAGCGGCGAAGGTGCTCACGGTTATCGAAGGCTACCGAGATCCACCGACAGATCACGCCTTACCGCGCGCCGACTTCGCTCGGCGCGGCTCGCGGTACGCCGCCCACGCGGCGCGCAGCCGCCGCCCCTGACCGGCGGTGAACTCGCGCATGCAGTCGTCCCATCCGTAGTTCATGAAGTTGCGCACAGGGTCGGCGCCGCGTTGGGGGCAGGTGTCCTTGTGCCGCGGGCACGCCTCGGCCGGCGTGCTCTCGTAGGGGGTGTCGGCCACGCCGTCGCCGGGGGTCTGGCACCCGTTCTCGAACGTGTGGAACAGCCCGAGCCAGTGCCCGACCTCGTGGACGATGGTGAAGCCGCGGTCGAAGTGCCGGTACGTGCCGCCGGTCACACTGCGGTAGTCGACGACGACGCCGTCATTGCGGGGGTCCTGCCGGTACCACTGCGGGAAGGTGGAGAAGCCGAGCACGTCGACGCCGACGGCGGCGGTGAACAGGTTGAGGGTGCCGGGCCCGCCCTTGCGCAGCCGCTTTTTGATGGCCCTCTCGTACACGTGCGGCCGGAGGAACCACGCGGGCTGGACGGTGACGCGGTAACTGGCGAGCCGGAACCTCAGGCCGGTGTCGGCGCCGCCCCACTTTCCGCCGTACGCCGCGTTCAGGGTGGCGATCTGCCGTTTGGCCTTGGCCTTGGACAGGCGTCCGTGCCTGCCGTCGGTCAGGACGTGGAAGCGGACCGGGACGACGATCCGCCGGGCGCGGCGCCATCGGGCCTCCAGCATCCGCTCGTCGTCGGTGCCGTACTCGGCGCGCAGAGTGCGGCGCAGGTCGTCGAGCATCGCCTGGACCTGGGAGCGCGAGAGGTCGGCGCGATCGTGCACGGGCGGCCCGCCGCTGCGGCGCAGGACGCCGCGCACCGGGCGGGCGTGTCCGGACGTGTCGCAGGCGGCGGTGTGCGACGTCGCCCGGACCACAACCGGGACATTACTGGAAGTAAGCGTGCAGACACAGACGGTAGTCACCAGAGAGCAGCAGAAAGCCTTGCCGAGCCGCTTCATCGGTCCCCCGAATCGGACGTTGTGATCTCGCGACCGGAAATTCCCCGCCGGTCGCGAGATCACGCACGCCGCCGCGCCACCGTGCCGGACGCCGCTCGGGTCACGGCGCCGCGACGCGGCCCGCGCTCACTGCTCCCCGTCGTCGCCCTTCTGCAGAGAGTCGTAAATCTCCTTGCATTCCGGGCATACCGGGTACTTCTTGGGGTCCCGGCTGGGCACCCAGACCTTGCCGCACAGCGCGACCACCGGAGTGCCGGTCACCGCGCTCTCGGTGATCTTGGCCTTCTTGACGTAGTGGGCGAAACGCTCGTGGTCGCCGTCGCCGTGCGAGAGGTCCGGCCGGACGTCGCCTTCCGGAAGGATCTTCGTGCTCACGTGGCCTCCTCGCCTAGCGGCTCCGAAGCCGCGTCCGCAGGGGTGCTGTGCTCATCGTGCCTCGATCGGACGAACCGTGCTCGATCCGACGGGACCGATCCGACCGGGCGGTCCGGCCGAATCGATCGGACTGGCTCGGCTCCGCGCCGCCGGACGGCCCGGCGCCTCGCTCAACCTCACCTTAATTGAGCGTCGGGTCGTCGGGGAAAGTGGAGACGAACGCCAGGTCGCCGCCCTGGCGGCGGAGCACCTCCCGCCACAGCCGCTTCGGGTCCCCGGCGAACACGTCGCCCGCCTCGGCCGGGACCACGTACCAGGCCCCCTCCTCGATCTCCGCGCGCAGCTGCCCGGCCGCCCACCCGGAGTACCCGGCGAACACGCGCAGCTGCAGCAGCTCGGGCGCCAGCAGACCGGGCGGGGCGTCCAGGTCCACCAGGCCCACCCGGGCCACCTCCGACCCGCCGTCCAGGGCCCGCCAGCCCAGCGGTTCCCCCTCGCCGGGCAGCCGGGCCAGCGCCAGGGCGTTGTCGAGCGCCACGGGGCCGCCCTGGAACACCACGGAGGGCCCGGTCACCAGCTCCGCCCACGGCGGCAGCACCCGGTCGACGGGCACCTCGGTCGGCCGGTTGAGGACGACGCCGAGCGTGCCGCCGTCGACGTCGTGCTCGACCACCAGGACGACGCTGCGCCGGAAGTTGGGATCGTCGAGCTGGGGGGTGGCCACGAGCAACTGCCCCACCCTGATGCCGTCTTCCATGGCAACCATGATGCGTTGCCCGCACCCCCGGCGGCACGCCCCCCGCGCCGTTAGCCTGTTACGCATCCCTATCGCGCGGGGTATTCGGCACAGCACGGGACCCGGTGAAGAATGATCTACTCCAGATCGTCGAGCGCCGGGGATGAGCCGACGGGCCGGGAGGAACGCGATGCAGCTGCCGAGAGTCCTCATCGCAGCGGTCTTCTTCGTGATCGGACTGCTGATCGCGCTGCCCTGGCTGTCCGACGTCACGGGCATCACCCGGTCGAGCGCGCCGGTGGGTTCGACGTCGTCGCCGACTCCGGGCGACTCCGGTTCGCCGAGCCCCTCGCCGACGGGCACGCGCACCGGCCGGGGCGAGGCGGGCCCGTCGCCGAGCCGCAGCGCCTCGCCGGATCCGACCCGCGCCACGGGCGTCCCGGCGCCGGCGGACGCGCCGCTGGCGGTGACGATCGGGGCGGTGGACTGCCCCGCCCGCACCGTGGACGTGACCGTCCGCAACACCGGCGAGGGCACCGAGGACTACGCCATCGAGCGCAACGACGGCTCGGCCGCCGTCGCCGGCCGGCTCGCCCCCGGCGCGTCCCGCACCACCGTGCTCACGCTGCGGGAGGACCGCCGCACCCGCGTCGAGGTCACCTGGCGCAACCGGCCGGTGCGCAAGCGGACGATCACCGCCGACTGCCGCCGCGCCGCCCCCGCGCCGAGCCCGACCGACGAGCTGCCGCACACCGGCTCGGACTCCGCGGTGCTGTGGGCGCGCGCCGCCACCGGGACCGCCGCCATGCTCACCGGCGCGATCATCTTCTGGTACGGCGGGATCTGGCCGCGGCGCCGCGAGCAGATCTTCGCCAAGAAGTCCGGCGGCGAGTGACCCCGCGCGCCGGGCGGACGCCCCGGCGGGCCGTCAGGCCTCGGTGCGGGGGCGGCCTCCGGCCGCCTCGCGGACGGCGCCCGCCACGCGGCTGCTGACCTCCGGGTGGAACACGCTCGGCACGATGTAGTTGGGGCCGAGCTCCTCGTCGGTGACCACCTCGGCCAGCGCCTGCGCGGCCGCCAGCAGCATGTCGTCGGTGACCCCGTTGGCCTGGGCGTCCAGCAGGCCCCGGAACACGCCGGGGAACGCCAGCACGTTGTTGATCTGGTTCGGGTAGTCGCTGCGTCCGGTGGCGACCACGGCGGCGTGCTCGCGCGCCTCGTCCGGGGACACCTCCGGCTCGGGATTGGCCAGCGCGAACACGATCGCGTTCTCGTTCATGGTCGCGATGTCGGCGCCGGTGAGGATGCCCGGGGCGGACACGCCGATGAACACGTCGGCGCCCTTGACCGCGCCGCGCAGGTCGCCGGCGTAGCCCTCGGCGTTGGTGTGCGTGGCGATCCAGCGCAGCGAGTCGTCCAGGTCGTCCCGGCCCAGGTGCACCGCGCCGCGGTAGTCGCACACCACCACGTTCTTCGCGCCCGCGTGCAGCAGCAGCCGCAGGATGGCGCTGCCCGCCGCGCCCGCGCCCGCCATGGCGATGCGGACGTCGCGCAGCTCCTTGCCGACCACGCGCAGCGCGTTCTTCAGCGCCGCCAGCACGCAGATCGCGGTGCCGTGCTGGTCGTCGTGGAAGACGGGGATGTCGAGCAGCTCGCGCAGCCGGGCCTCGACCTCGAAGCAGCGCGGCGCGGAGATGTCCTCCAGGTTGATGCCGCCGAACGCGGGGGCCAGGATCTGCACGGTCCGGACGATCTCGTCGGTGTCCTGGGTGTCCAGGCAGATGGGCCAGGCGTCGATGCCGGCGAACCGCTTGAACAGCGCGGCCTTGCCCTCCATGACCGGCAGCGCCGCCTCCGGGCCGATGTTGCCCAGCCCCAGCACGGCCGACCCGTCGGTCACCACGGCCACGCTGTTGCGTTTGACGGTCAGCCGGCGCACGTCCTCGGGGTTGCGGGCGATCGCCAGCGACACCCGCGCCACGCCCGGGGTGTAGGCCATGGACAGCTCGTCGCGGGTGCGCAGCGGCACCTTGGACTGCATCTCGATTTTGCCGCCCAGGTGCATGAGGAAGGTGCGGTCGGAGACCTTGTGGATCGCGACGCCGTCGATCCGCTCCAGGGCCGCGACGATCGACTCGGCGTGCTCGGTGTCGCGGGTGGCGATGGTGACGTCGATGCGCAGCGTCTCGTGCCCGGCGGTGTTGACGTCGAGCGCGGTGACGATGCCCCCGGCGTTCTCGACCACGTGCGTGATCTGGCTGACGGCCTTGCCGCCGGCCGGCACCTCCAGCCGGACGGTGATGGAGTACGACACGCTGGGCACGCTGGCCACGTCACTGCTCCCTCTGCTGTGGGGTCCCTCTTCGTCGGCACATCGTCCCACGTCAGGACGGTGTGCGCGGTTCGGCCGCCCCGGACTCGCGGTGTCCCGCGGGTACCGCCTCACAACGCCAGGGCCGCGGTCGCGACGAGCCCGACGACGGTCGGCTCGGGGATGCGGGTGCTGTCGATCACGAGGTGGTAGTGCCGCGGATCGGCGGGGTCGGCCCCGTAGAAGTGCTTCACGTAGGCCGCCCGGGCGCGGTCAGTGCCTTCGAGGATACGCTCAACATCGCGATCGGAGGGCGCGGTCGCGGCGCTCCGCCCCGCGTCTTCACCGGCGCCCTCACCGGCGCCCTCGCCGGCGCGCCGCGTCCCGGCGCGCAGCTCCGCCCTGGCCCTGGCCAGCCTGCGCGCGCGGGCGCCGTCCAGGCGGACGTGCAGCGCGTGCGGCTCCTCGGCGAGCACCAGCGCCCCGGCGCGGCCGAGCACCACGCCGCCCCGTCCGCGCGCGATCCGCCGGATGGCCTCCTCGGTGCGGGCCACGAACTCCTCGTCCGGGATCACGCCGCGGTCGGGCAGGTGGACGTCCATGCCGCCGAGCGAGACGCCGGGCAGGCGCGCGGCGCCGGCCAGGATGCGGGCGAGGCCCCGCTCGGCGCGGCCGTCGTGGGCGAGCGCCTCCTCCAGCGAGCAGCCGATCTCGGCGGCGACGGCGGCGGGGATGGCGCGGTCGACGAAGGGCAGCCCGAGGCGTTCGGCGACGGCGGAGCCGATGGCGGCGCCTCCCGCGCCGAACGCGGCGGAGATGGTGACCACGCGCGCGGCCATACCATCATCATTCCCATTTCGGACATTTCGCCCGCCGGGCGCTCCCCGACCCGGCCGCCGACGACCGAGCCGTCGGCGCGCCGGATCGCGTCCGAACGCCGGCCCGCCGCCGGACCGCCGCCGGGCCGCCGCCGGGCCGCGGACCGCCGGGCCGCCGAGACCGCGGAAACGTCAGAAGAGGGCCGTCTGCAGGCTCCGGCGGGCCTTGCCGACCCGGGGGTCGTCCGGCGGCAGCAGCTCGAACAGCTGCAGCAGGTGCTTGCGGAGGGTGTCGCGGTCGTCGCCCGCGGTGCGCCGCACCGCGCCCACCAGGCGGTCGAAGGCGGCCTCGGCCCGTCCCGCCACCATCTCCACGTCCGCGGCCACCAGCTGCGCCTGGACGTCGTCGGGCTTGGCGTCGGCGTCCCGCAGCGCCTGCTGGGCGTCGACGCCGCGCACGCGCATGCTCACCTCGACCAGCGCCAGGCCGCGCTTGGCACCGGCGTCGGCGGGGTTCTTGTCCAGCAGCCGCTGGAACGCCGCCTTGGCGCCGTCCAGGTCGCCCTTCTGCAGCGCCTCCTCCGCCTCCCCGTACACCTGGTCGGCGGCGGACTTGCCCTGCCCGGCGCCCGCGCCGCCCTCGGGGGCCTCCGGCAGAAGGCCCTCCCTGCGCAGCGCCTCGAAGAGCTGGTCGATGGCCTGGCGCACCTGCGGCTCGGGCGCGGCGCCGTTGAGGAACGGCAGCAGCTGGCCCGCGACCACCGCGGCCACGAACGGGATGCCGCGGATGCCCATCTGCTGCATGTAGGCCGCGAGCTGCGGGTTGGCGTCGATGTCGACCTTGGCCAGGACCCACTTGCCGGCCGCCTCGTTCGCCAGCTTCTCCAGGATCGGGCCGAGCTGCTTGCACGGCCCGCACCACTCGGCCCAGAAGTCGACCAGCACCGGGACGCTGCGCGAGCGTTCGACGACCTCTGTGTTGAAGGTCTGGTCGGTGACGTCCACGACGTACGGGCCGGCCGCGGCGCCGTTCGCGCCCCCGCCGCCGCCCGCGGCCTCGGCGGCCGCCTGACGCTCCCGCTGCCGCTTCGCGGCCGCCTGGACGGCTCCCAAGTCGATGGCCCCGTACAACGAAAAGTCCCGAGAAGGCATGGGTCCATCCTGCCCCATCGGGTGCCCTCTCCGTACGCCCGTCCGCCCGCAGCGGACCCGCCCGGCGCGGCGGCGCCGAGGATCTCCGCCGCCGTCCGCCGGCCGCGTCGCGGGCGCGCCGCCGCCGGACGGCGGGGCCGGCGGGCCGGCGCCATCCCGCGAATCCCGCCACGGGGATCCAGGCTTGGGGACCGCTCCGGCGCCTTTCCGCGGCTTTTCCGATATGTCGGCGGGCGCCCGGAGCGCGCTCCTCCCGCGCCGCTTTCGGACAGAGCGGAACAACGCCTCGAATTCCCGCCTTGGCGCACACGGCAAAGAATCCAGACCGTTCCGCGCGGCAGCAAAAAGACGGCTGACAGCTATCGCCAAGCGCGGTTATAGTCGCGATGTCGATGCATGGCGCGACGGCAAAGAGGCGCGCCGCCCGGGCCCGCGACGGGTTCGGAGAAGGCGCGGACGCGGCATCGGAGGAGACGCCGGCCGGCGTCGCGCGGCGGGGGCACGTCCCGCGCATCCGGCCGCACCGTCCGCCCGCGGGGAGCGTCCCGCAGTAACGGCACGACGCGACAACGGGGGGTAAGAGTTTGATCGCGGAGCATTCCGCGATCGTGGCCCGAGGGATGGGGGTCCGCCGCGGGGGGCGGTGGCTCCTGCGCCCGGCGGCCTTCGGCATCGCCGGGGGCGTGACCGGGCTGGCCGGACCGCCGGGTACCGGTAAATCCACTCTGCTGGCCACGTTCGCGACATTGCGCAGGCCTCAGGCCGGCGCGCTGCGGATTCTCGGCCGCGATATCGCCGATTCCGCGGATTTGCGCGCGGTCCGGGCGCGGATCGGTTATCTTCCGGGGCGATTCCGCGGGGCGGAGAATCTGACCGCCGCGGAGTTCGTCTCCTATGCCGCGTATTACAAAGGAATGCGCGGCGCCGACGCGCGGGCCGCGCTGCGGCGCTTCGACATCGCCGACGTCGCCGCCACCGAGCTGGGGCTGCTGCCGCCCGACGTGCGGCTGCGGGCCGGACTGGCCGCGACCTGCGTGCACGAGCCCGAGCTGGTGCTGCTGGACGACCCGCTGGGCGTCGCGTCCGCGCGGCGCGGCGCGGGGGCGCTGCGCAGAAGGGCCCTGCGGCGGGGCGGCGGGGCGCACGCGCGTGCGGCCGCGGCCGGTCCCGGCGCGGACCCGGCGGACGTCGCGGCCCTGGCCGAGCTCATGCCGCTGCTGCGCTCGCTGGCGCCCACGGTCGTGGTCACCGCTCCCGACCCGCAGCTTCTGACCGGGTGGTGCGACCGGCTGCTGGCGCTGTCCCGGGGACGCATCACCGACCTGCCCGCCCGTTCGTACCGTCCCGTCCCCAGCCTGAGCGCCCGGGACGCGGCGGCCGCGGCGGACGAGTCGCGGACGGGCCGGCCGGAGGTCCCGCACGACCGCGACCCGCGCGACCGGGCCCCGCGGATCGCTCTGGGGACGGGCGCCGGTGTCTGAGCTCGGCCGCGTGTCCGAGCTGGGCCGGGTGCTGCGCCTGGACGCCCGCCGTACGGCGCTGCTCGTCGCGGTGCCGGCGCTCACCGGCGTCGGGACGGTCACGGCGTGGCTGAGCCTGGGCCCCAACGTCGCCTATTGGGACAACGCCGTGGCGGCCCTGATCAACACGGTGCGCGTGCTGGGCCCGGCGGCGGCGTGCCTGGCCGCGTGGGCGGCGGTGCGCGAACGCAGGATCGACTACCTGCGCGACCTCACCGCCCGTTCCCCGGCCACCGGCCCGCTGCTGGACCTGATGTTGCTGACCGCCGCCGCGCTGGCCGCGTACGGGGCCGTCACGGTCGTCATCGTCGTGGAGACGCTGATGCGGGACGAGGCGGGCCGTCCCCACCCTCTGGGGGTGGCGGCGGGGGCGTCGGCGCTCGTCCTGCACGTGGTGTTCGGCTACCTCGGCGGGCGGGTGGTGCCCCACCCCGCGACGGTCACGGCCGTGGCCGTCGCGACGTGGCTGTGGGCCCTGCTGCGGTCACCGGGGTCGTCCTGGTGGAGCCTCCTGCCGCCCGCCGCCCTGCCCGAGGTGCAGTTGTTCACGGGCCTGCGCACTCGTGTGCTGGCCGAGCAGACGGCGTGGTCGCTGGGGCTGGCCGCCGCGCTGGTGCTGGCCTACGTGGGGTGGGCCACCAGGCGCGGCCTGGTCGCCGTGCCGGTGGCCGCCGCGATGGCGCTCACCGGGGCGGGCGCCGCCGGGCTGCGTTCCTCGCACGGGCAGGCCGCGGCGCCCGCACCCGTGACGCTCGCCTGCCGGGAGTGGCCCCTCACCGTCTGCGTCCACCCGGCGCTGCGCAGCGCCCTGCCCGCCCTGTCGAACGCGGCGACGCCGCTGGCGTCCCGCCTGGCGGGCACGCCGGTCGCGTTCACCCGAGTCGAGCAGCGCCCTGAGCAGGAGCCGCCGCGCGTCGCGCACGGCGTCGCCATCATCCATCTGAAGGACCTGTCCCCCGGGTTCGCGACGCGCGTGCTCCGGCAGATCCAGGACGCGCTCGTCGACGCCCGAGCGTGCGCGACCTCCCCCGACCCGATGGCCGCCGAGTACCGCTCGCTGGTCGACGCCTGGCTGCTGGGGGCCGAGCCGCCGGTCATCACCGACACCGAGGCCGCACGGCGCTTCAACGGATGGCGCGAGGAGACGCGCCGCGCCTGGCTGCGCCGCCACTACACCGACTACCGGCACTGCGCGCTCGGCCCCGGCCATTTCCGGCCGTCCTCCGCGCGGCCGCAGCGCCATACCGCCGCCCAGCTGCGGCGGCGCTCCCCCCGTCCCGCTCCCGACATCGCGCCCCGCCCCGCAGGGGCGCCCGGCGGCTGAGGTTCTCCGCGTGACCACGTCGAGCCCCCGAGCCCCGTCGTGGTCACGCGGAAGCCGGACGACGTCTCAGGCGGCCTCTTCCGCCGGCGCGCGGTCGCCGGCGGGCCGGATCCAGTACCGCTCGACCAGGAACGGGGCGACCGGCAGGACCGCGGCGATGAGCGCGACGACCGTGCGCTTGAGGGTCCAGCCGAGCTGGTCACGCGTCACGAACACCAGGCCCACGTAGGCCATGAACAGCACCCCGTGGATCGGCCCGACCACGGACACGCCCTGCGGCATGTCGCTCAGGTACTTGAGCGGCATGGCGACGAGCAGAAGCAGCAAGAACGACGCCGCCTCGGCGATCGAGACGGCTCGGAGAGCGCGCACGATGTCCACGTCCGGCCAACGTACCGGGACCGGGCCGGGTTTCTGCCGCGGCTATGGTCCTGATCACAACCCGCGCGGTCGGCCCGGAGGGCGATGCGCCCTTCCGGACGAGAGGAGCGGACGGGGGCGGCGGACAGGGTGACGGACGGGGCCGCCGGGAATGTCCTTCGCATGGCACGCTCGGACCCTCCCCCGACCGGCGACGCCCCTGAGCCGCGGCCGACGGGCGCCTCCCGGCGACCGTCCCGCCGCGGACTCGGCGCGGCCGTGCTGCTCGTCGCGGCGACCGTGGCGGTCGTGCTGGTCGCCCAGCAGGCGCTGCGCCTGCTGCCCGACTCGCTCAACCCCTTCGAAGAGGAGACCAGGGACCGCAGCGGCCCGGTCCTGCTGCAGTCCATCCGCGACCTGTCCCGCTACGAGGCCGCCAGCGGCAGCTTCCAGGTCATCGTGGACCTGGAGAAGGACGCCCGGTTCCTGCCCGACGCGGTGCGCGGGCGCCGCACGCTGTTCATCGGCCAGGGGTCGGTCGACGCCTACATCGACTTCTCCCGCATGGGTTCGGGCGCGATCGCCGTCAACGCCGACCGGACGGCCGCCACCGTGCGGCTGCCCCGCGCGCAGCTCGCCGCGCCCGCGCTCGACGTCGAACGCAGCCGCGTGTTCGCCGTCGAACGCGGGCTGCTCGACCGGGTCGGCGACTTCTTCAGCCGCAACCCGGCCGACCAGCGTCAGCTGTACGTCCTGGCCAGTCAGAAGATCCAGCAGGCGGCCGCGCAGAGCGGGCTGCGCGAACGCGCCGAGCAGAACGCCAGGCTCATGCTGGAGAACATGCTGCGCACCCTGGGCTTCACGACCGTCACCGTGCGGCTCGCCGCGCAGTGACGGGCCGTCCCCCGCCGGCGCGTCATGTGGGCGGCGGGACGCGGCGCCTCAGGAGGCGGGGACGCGCACGATGAGCGCGTCGCCCTGACCGCCGCCGCCGCACAGGCCCGCGGCGCCGACGCCGCCGCCGCGCCGCCTCAGCTCGAGCGCCAGGTGCAGCACGATGCGGGCGCCGGACATGCCGACCGGGTGGCCGAGCGCGATCGCGCCGCCGTTGACGTTGACCTTCTCCGGGCCGACGCCGAGCTCGCGCATGGACTGCACGGCGACCGACGCGAACGCCTCGTTGATCTCGACGAGGTCGAGGTCGGCGACGTCCAGCCCCTCCTTGGCCAGGGCGTGCTTGATCGCGTTGGCCGGCTGGGCGTGCAGCGAGTTGTCCGGCCCGGCGACGTTGCCGTGCGCGCCGATCTCGGCGAGCCACCGCAGGCCCAGCTCCTCGGCCTTGGCCTTCGACATCACCACGACCGCGCAGGCGCCGTCGGAGATCTGCGACGACGACCCGGCGGTGATGGTGCCGTCGGCGGAGAAGGCGGGGCGCAGCCGGGCCAGCGTCTCCACGGTGGTGTCGCCGCGCACGCCCTCGTCGGCCGAGAAGACGACCGGGTCGCCCTTGCGCTGCGGGACCTGCACCGGGACGATCTCCTCGTCGAAGATCCCGTTCTTGATCGCGTCGGCGGCGCGCTGGTGCGAGCGGGCGGCGAACTCGTCCTGCTCCTCGCGGGTGATGCCGTGCCGCGCGTTGTACCGGTCGGTCGACTCGCCCATCGAGATGTGGTCGAACGCGTCGGTGAGCGCGTCGTAGGCCATGTGGTCGAGGACCTCGACGGACCCGTACTTGTACCCGCCGCGCGACTTGGGCAGCAGGTGCGGCGCCTGCGTCATCGACTCCATGCCGCCGGCCACCACGATCTCGAACTCGCCCGCCCGGATGAGCTGGTCGGCCAGGGCGATCGCGTCCAGGCCGGACAGGCACACCTTGTTGACGGTGAGCGCGGGGACGGACATCGGGACGCCCGCCTTGACCGCGGCCTGGCGGGCCGGGATCTGCCCGGCGCCCGCCTGGAGCACCTGACCCATGATCACGTACTGCACCTGCTCGCCGGTGATCCCCGCGCGCTCCAGGGCCGCCTTGATGGCCAGGCCTCCCAGGTCGGCGGCGGAGAAGTCCTTGAGCGAGCCCATCAGGCGGCCGATGGGAGTGCGGGCTCCCGCAACGATCACGGACGAAACGGTCATGACAGGGGCCTCCCCAGACGTAGGCGGCGACGTTTGCCACCATACCCAGCAGGACTGTTTCGTCCTGGGGGCGGCCCCAGGCGTCCGTCCGCCGGACGGGGAGCGGAGGAGACACGCGCATGCTGACCCGGATCGACCACATCGGCATCGCCTGCCACGACCTGGACGCCACGGTGGAGTTCTACCGGTCCACCTACGGCTTCACCGACGTCCACTTCGAGGTGAACGAGGAGCAGGGCGTCCGCGAGGCCATGCTGAAGATCAACGACACGGGCGACGGCGCGGCCAGCTACCTGCAGCTCATCCAGCCGATCCGGGAGGACTCGCCGGTGGCCAAGTGGCTGGCGAAGAACGGCGAGGGCGTGCACCACATCGCGTTCGGCACCGACGGCGACGTCCAGGACGAGGCGGACGGCATCGCGGCCAAGGGGGTGCGCGTGCTGTACGAGGCCCCGCGGCGCGGCTCCATGGGCTCCCGGATCAACTTCCTGCACCCCAAGGACTGCCACGGCGTGCTCACCGAGCTCGTCGAGAAGAAGGCCTGAGCGGGCGGGCGGACGCGTTCGCGGCCGGCGCGCGGGCGGGGCGGTGCGGCGCGCGCCCGGGCCGGCGCGGTGTCCAGGGCGCGGCCCCGGGGTGGTCTTCGGCGCGCCCCGCAGATCGTGATGCGTTCGATACCACCGGCCGCGATCCGGCGGGACTCGGCTCGATCTGTAACGGTTCCGACACGTTTGGTCGTTTCCGAAGGAGACGCCCACGTATCGAGGGCCTCGCAGGGCTGAACGACAAAACCGACAAACTGCGCAGCGCGTCAAGATGAGCCCCCAACACGGCAGTGGCGGGAGTACGCTTCTTTCGCCGGATGAGGTCTGGGGCCAGCGGGCCCGTTCAGCCAGGCGATCAACCGGTCCCGGAACCCCACGTAGCCCCGTCACATCAGGATTGAGCCCTATGCAGTCCGACATCGACGCCCAGCTCAGCAACTTTTTCGAGGAAACGCCCCCGCGCGAGTTCGACGTGGTGCTTCGCGGCTACGACCGGCACCAGGTCGACGAGCACATCAAGGCGCTCGACAACGAGGTTCGCCAGGCCCGCGAACGAGAGCAGGCCCTGCAGCGGGAGTTGTCGGACGCGCATCGCCAGCTGCAGGAACAGGAGCGCCCCACGTACTCCGGCCTCGGCGCCCGCATCGAGCAGCTGCTGCGGCTCGCCGAGGAGCAGGCCACCGAGCTGGTGCAGGCCGCCCGCTCGGAGGCCAACGAGATCAAGGCCGCGGCCAAGGTGGACGCCGCCGAGCTGCGCGCCACCGCCGAGAACGAGGCCGCCGAGCTGCGCGCCACCGCCCAGCGCGAGTGCGAGGACATGCGCCAGGCCGCCGAGCGGGAGGCCGAGGAGGTGCGCACCGCGGCCCGCCGCGAAGCCGACGAGCTGACCTCCACCACCGAGCGCGAGGTGGCCAAGCTGCGCGCCACCGCCGACCACGAGGTCGCCGAGAAGCGCGCCGCCGCCGAGCGCGAGATCGCCAAGCTGCGCACCACCACCGAGCGCGAGGTGGCCCAGCTGCGGGCGTCCACCAAGCGGGAGCGCGACGAGATCCTCACCACCGCCAAGCGGCAGGCCGACGAGATGCGCGCCCAGGCGCAGCGGATCCTGGAGGAGAGCGAGGCGCAGCGCGCCCAGGCCGAGGCCGAGTTCGAAATCCAGCTGGCCGCCCGCCGCGAGGAGGCCGACCGGCAGGACGCCGAGCGGCACGCCGCCGCCCAGGCCGCCACCCAGAAGCTCGTCGCCGAGGCCGAGCAGCGCGCCGCCTCCGCCGAGCAGCGCGCCGCCAAGGCGACCCAGCAGGCCGAGCAGACCCGGCGCGAGGCCGACGCGCACGCCAAGCAGCTGCTGGCCAACGCGCGCAAGAACTCCGAGCAGATCATCGCGGAGGCCAAGGCGCAGGCCGAGCAGCTGCTGGCCGAGACCAAGGCCGAGGCCGACCGCATCCGCACCGCGGCCCAGCGCCAGGTGGACGAGCTGACCCGCCAGCGCGACAGCATCACCAGCCACCTCAACCAGCTGCGCCAGCTCATCGGCGGCGTGGCCCCGGCGATGGGCGGCATGGAGGAGATCTCCGCTCCGGCCTCCAAGCCCGAACTGTCGGAGCCGGCCAAGCCCGCCTCCTCCTCCCAGGGCCAGCAGTCCCAGGCCAAGCAGCAGCCCGCCAAGAGCCAGGCCAAGAAGTCCGACGAGGAGGACGAGGACTGGTGGCAGGAGTGACGGCCCGCTCCTGACCGTCCGCCGCGGCCGGGTCCGAATCGGCATCCGACGAAAAGCCTGGAGGCGTCGTCCTGCCTCTAGGCTTTTCGTCATGTCCACCGGCGAACGCGAGGGCCGCCGCCGCTCCGCGCGAACGGCCGCGGCCTTCGCGTACCGGCCCGACTGACCCAGAAGGAGAGCGGCGTGCCCGAGCAGACGCCCCACAACGACCGGACGGCGGCCCCGACCGACACGGGCGGGTCGAACGCCGAACCCTCGGTCGCCTCTCCTCGCACCGCCGCGCCCGTCGCCGTGGAAGGCGCCCCCGACGGGGCGGGCGCCGCCGACACACCGGGCGCCGCCGCCTCCGCGGCGGGCACGGCGTCCACGACGACCGCGACGGACCGGCCCGGCGACGACGCCGACGCCACGGCCGGCGACGGGGCCGGCGACGGGGCGGGGGCGCAGGCGGAGCCGCGGCCGGACCCGGTGACGGACGTGGACGCGCGCCGCCGCGAGGCGGGCGTGGACGAGACCGCCCCGTTCGGGCGGCTCGGACGGCCGCTGGCGCAGACCCATCCGTTCGTGTTCGGCTTCACCGGGGCGCTCGGGGTGCTGACGGCCTGGCTGCTGGTCCAGGCCGTCATCAGCGTGAGCCAGGTGATCGTGCTGATCGTCGTGTCGATGTTCCTGGCGGTCGGGCTGAACCCGGCCGTGGAGGCGCTGCAGCGGGCCAGGATCCCCCGCGGCGCGGCGGTCGGCCTGGTGTTCCTGGGCGTGGTGCTGGTGTTCGTCGGGGTGGGGTTCGCGGTCGTTCCGCCGGTCACCAAGGAGATCAGCAACTTCATCGACCACGTCCCCACCTACATCAGCCAGCTGCAGAGCAACCGGCAGATCCAGGAGTGGGACAAGCGGTACCGGCTGCTGGAGAAGCTGCAGGAGACGGTGACCAACCCCAGCTTCGGGCAGGGCGCGGCCGACGGTCTGCTCGGGGCGGGGCGCGTGGTGGTCAGCGGCGCGTTCAGCACGCTGACGGTGCTGATCCTGACCCTGTACTTCCTCGGCTCGCTCCCGACGATCAAGTCGTTCTTCTACCGGCTGGCGCCGCGGTCGCGCCGCGCCCGGGTGGCGCTGCTGGGCGACGAGATCCTCGGCCGGATCGGCGGCTACGTCGCCGGCACCGTCATGGTGGCGCTGATCGCGGGCACCGCGGCGTACATCTTCCTGATCATCGTCGGGGTGCCGTTCGCGCTGCCGCTGGCCATCACGGTGGCGTTCACCGCGCTGATCCCGCTGGTGGGCGCGACGATCGGCGCGGTGCTGGTGAGCGTGGTGGCGTTCTTCGACGGCCTCGGCACCGGCATCGCCTGCGTGGTCTTCTTCGTGGTCTACCAGCAGGTCGAGAACTACCTGATCCACCCGCGGGTGATGAAGCGGGCGGTGGACGTGCCGCCCGCGGTGACCATCATCGCCGCGCTGATCGGGGGGACGCTGCTGGGGTTCGTCGGCGCCCTGATCGCCATCCCGACGGCCGCCGCGGTGGCGCTGATCATCCGCGAGGTCGTGCTGCCGCGCCAGGAGAGCCTGTGACAGAGCCTGTGACAGGACCTGTGACAGAGCCTGTGACAGGGCCTGTGACGGAAACTGTGACGGGGCCTACGACGGGGCCCGTCACCGCGCCGCGCGGGTCAGCGCGGCGGCGAACTCGGCGACCGCGTCGTTGAACGCGTCGGGCCGCTCCACCGTGCACAGGTGGCCGGCGCCCGGGACGACCAGCAGCTCGGCGTCCGGCAGGGCGTCGGCCATGGCGCGCGCCTCGTCCTGGACGGCCAGGGCGTCCTCGTCGCCGACGACGACCAGCGCCGGGACGGTCAGCCCGCGCAGCGTGTCGAAGGCGGGGCCGCGCGCGGCCATGGCGCGCTGGGCCCAGGCGGCGGCGCGCGGCGGCGCCGCCTGCACCAGACCGCGCACCCGTCCGTAGACCAGGGGCCGCTGCCGCAGGGTGGTGGGTCCGACCAGGCGGGGCAGCACCTCGTCCACCAGCACCTGCACGCCGCCCTCGCGGTCGAGGCGCTCGGCCTGCCGCAGCCGCTCCCGGCGGACGGCGTCGGTGTCCGCCGCGGCGCGGGTGCCCGCCAGCACCAGCCCTTGGACGAGGTCGGGACGGCGGCGGCACAGCGCCATCGCCACGTACCCGCCCATCGACGCGCCGCCGATCACGGCCCGGGTCACGCCGAGGCGCCGCATCACGGCCGCGACGTCGTCGGCCATCGCGTCGATGGACGGCTCGTCGGTGCCGAGCAGCGAGCCGCCGAACCCGCGCAGGTCCGGGGTGATCACCCGGAACCGGTCGGCCAGGCCCTCGCGCTGGTCCAGCCACATCGCCGACGACAGCGGGAACGCGTGCAGCAGGACCAGCGGCGTCCCGGCGCCGACGTCTCGGGCGTAGAGCTGCACGGACATGGCCTCACCCCTCCCGTCTCCGACCGGGCCCGTGCCGTTCACACCATGGCCAGGCAATCCTCACCCCCGGGACGCGGCCCGCGAGAGGATGTGGCCGCCACTGGCCGCGCGTTTGTGCACTAATGCCGGTCCTGCCGGTGCGCGAGCGGAGTCAGTAGCGGGGGGCGCCTCGCCCGCGGTGCGGGCGGGGGCCGCGCCGGTCGCGGGCCTGCCAGCACGGCCGGTGCCAGTGCCGCCGGTCGTCGGCGCCGCCGCGCTCGTCGGCGGGCCAGGCGACCACGTGCGGCACGCCCGGCGGGATGAGCTGGTCGCACCCGGGGCAGCGGTACGACTTGACGGAGTTGGCGCCGGCGATGGCCTGCACGATCCAGTCGCCGTCGGGGCCCTCCTCGACGCGGCGGTTGAGCCCCCCGAAGGAACCGGCGCCGCTCCCTTTCCGACGAGGGGGTCCGGGAGCGGCGCGGCGGTTCCTCCGGGGGCTCATGGCGTCCAGGATAGGGGCGGGGACGGGACGCGGCTCCGGGTCAGCGCAGGGTCCGGCGCCCCGCCCGCACGTGCTCCTCCAGCAGCGGGGACGGCGCCAGCGCGGCCTCGCGGGTCTCGGCGTAGAGGGCGCGCAGCACCGTCACGGCGCGGTCGATGCCGAGCCGGTCCAGGTCGGCGACCGGACCGCTGGGGTAGCCGCAGCCGAGCGTCATCGCCGCGTCGATCGCGTCGGCGTCGGCGTACCCGGCCGCGAGCATGGCGGCCGCGTCGTTGAGGTAGGGGAAGCGCAGGGCGTCGACGATGAACCCGGCCCGGTCGCGGCAGCGCACCGCGGTGAGGCCCAGCGCGGCGAGCAGGGCGGCGGCGCGGTCGGCGACGCCGGGCGCGGTCAGCGCCGTCGTGGCGACCTCCGCCAGCGTGCCGCCGGTCTCGGGCAGGTGCAGGCCGACCGTGTCGCCGGGGCGTCCGGTGGCGGCGGCGTGCTCGATGACGGGTCCGGTGGCGGACGCGACGGCCAGCACGGCGTCCGGCCCGGCCGCCTCGCCCACGGCGCGCAGCGGCGCGGTCTCGTCCACGACGACCAGGTCGCAGTCGGCGAACGCGTCCGGCTCGGCGGTCTCGACGCGGGCGAGCGCGTCGTCTTCGCCCAGTTCGTCGCCCAGTTCGTCGCCCAGTTCGTCGCCCAGCAGCTCGCGCACGGCGTTCACGGCCTCGCCCGTGACGCGCACCCGGCCGCCCGCACGCGCGCACGCGGCCGCGACGGCGAGGGCGGACGGGTCGGTGCCCGCGACGCCCACGGTCGGCGGCGTCGGGGACGCCTCCTCCTTGTCCGTCGGCTTCGCGGCGGCGCCGTGGTCGTAGAAGCCGCGGCCGGTCTTGCGGCCCAGCAGCCCGGCCGCGACCAGTTCGCGCAGCAGCGGGGCGGGCGCGTGCCGCCGGTCGCGGGTCTCGGCGTGGATCGCCTCCAGCACCTCCAGGCACGTGTCGAGGCCGATGAGGTCCATCAGGGTGAACGGGCCCATCGGCAGTCCGGCGCCGACGGTCATCGCGGTGTCGATGTCGTCGCGCGTGGCGTGCCCGTTCTCCAGCATGGACGTCGCCTGGTTCAGGTAGCCGAACAGCAGGCGGTTGGCGACGAACCCGGCGCGGTCGCCGATCGTCACCGGCGTCTTGCCGAGCGCGGACGCCAGCTCGGCCACGCGCGCCACCGCCTCCGGGTCGCTGAGCACGGTGCGGATGACCTCGACGAGCTTCATCACCGGCGCCGGGTTGAAGAAGTGCACGCCGACGACCTGCGCGGGCCGCGCGGTGGACGCCGCGATCTCGGTGACCGACAGCGAGGAGGTGTTGGTGGCGAGCACCGCCTCCTGCTTGCACACGCGGTCCAGCTCGGCGAACACGCGGCGCTTGAGGTCGAGCCGCTCCGGGACGGCCTCGATGACCAGGTCGCAGTCGGCCAGGTCGGCGAACTGCGTGGAGAACGCGATCCGGTCGAGGATCTCCCGGCGCGCCTCCTCGGTGAGGCGGCCGCGCTTGACGGCCCGCCCGGTGGAGGATTCAAGATGGCCGCGTCCCCGTTCCAGGGCCTCCGGGCCCACCTCGATCCCGACGACCGACAGGCCGCCCCGGGCCAGGACCTCGGCGATGCCCGCGCCCATGGTGCCCAGCCCCACGACCCCGACCTTGCTGAACGAACCACCAGTCATGGCCCGCAGTCTCCCAGAGCCGTCCCGCCGCCCCGAGCCCGGGTGCGGTCCGAGCGTGCGCTTCGGCGTGTTCCTGCTCGCCGCCCGGTATCCCGGCCAGGACGACGCGGCGGCCCTCGCCCGCACGGTGGAGGCCGCCGTCGCCGCCGAGCGGGCCGGATTCGACGACGTGTGGCTGGCCGAGCACCACTTCATGTCGTACGGCGTGGTGCCGTCCGCGGTGACGCTGGCGGGTCATCTGCTGGGGCTGACGTCGCGGGTGCACGTGGGCACGGCGGTCAGCGTGCTGTCCACCCAGCATCCGGTGGCGTTGGCGGAGCAGGCCGCCCTGCTGTCGCTGGTGTCGGGAGGACGGTTCCGCCTGGGGGTGGGGCGCGGCGGCCCCTGGCGGGACCTGGAGGTGTTCGGCACGGGCCTGCCGCGCTACGAGACCGGGTTCGCCGAGGCGCTGGACCTGCTGCTGGCCTGGCTGCGGTCCGACCGGGTGGCCTGGGAGGGCGAGCAGTTCCGCTTCCGCGAGGTGCCGGTGGTGCCGCGGGCGCCCGAGCCTCCCCCGGTCGCCGTGGCGTGCACGTCGCCCGCCACCGAGGCGGTGGCGGCCGAGCGCGGCCTGCCCATGCTGCTGGGGATGCACGTCGGCGACGATGAGAAGGCGGCCGCCGTGGCGCGTCACGGCGACGCCGGCGCCGCCCACGTCTCCGCTCATCTCGCCCAGGTGGCCGATACGCGCGCGGCGGCGCTGGACACCCTGCTGCGGGAGATGCCGCGTTGGCTCGGCCCTGGGCTGGAGGGATACGTGCCGGTGGACGACCGTCCGCGTCCCCGGCGCGACGCTGCCGCCTACACGCGCCACCTGTGCGACCTGCACCCGGTCGGCTCCCCCGACGACTGCGTCGAGGCGATCGTCGCGACGGTGCGCCGCACCGGCATCCGTCACCTGATCCTGCTGGTGGAGGCGGCCGGTTCACGCGCGGCGACCCTGGAGAACATCGCCCGGCTGGGCGCGGAGGTCCTCCCCCGGGCCCGTGCCCTCCTGTCCGCACGTGAAGGCCCGGCCCGCGCGGCGGACGGGCCGGGCCTTCACGGCGGCGCGGTCAGCAGTCGCGCAGCTCCGGAGACTGGTTGAGGATCTGCTCGCGGGGCGTGATGAAGCGGCGGTAGGCCTCCGAGTCGGCGGTGGGGAAGACCGCGACCCGGTGGCAGTTCTGGAAGGCCAGCTTGACGCCGAAGTAGCGTTCCAAGGCGCCGCGCATGGCGTCGCTGGCCAGGACACGCAGCAGCTGGCCGCGGGCCTGCTCGTCGGGCGGAGGGGTCTGGTTGTCGGCGAAGTCCCCGCCGTCCACCTGCAGCCGGGCCACCAGCCCGCTGATCGTCTCCCAGGCGTACGGGAGGGACGTGCGCACGCAGTCGACGAACGCCTTGTCGTCGACCTCGCCGCGCCGCGCGGTCTCGAGAAGCTCGGGGGTCACGTCAAGGGACATGAGCGGTTTCCTTTCACCGCGTGTGCTGAGCCCACACCCGGCGACGCTAAACACGCCCGTCTGAGAATTCCAGCCCTTGACAGGACGCCCGGTTCGGTGAAGCGACCGCGGCGGACGCCGCCGGCCTGCGGGTTCCGGCCGGCGCGCCGGGGCTGTGGCTCGCGTCACCTCCCCGGCGCGGCGGCCGTCCCGCCGGGCCGGCGGGCCGCGCGGACCGGCATGTGCCGGCTCTGCCGCTCGTCCCAGCACTCCCGGGCCCTGCGGACCACGCCGGCCCTGCGCTCCGCCTCGCCCCGCTCCCGCAGCTCGCGCACGCGCTCGCGGGCGACCGACGCCATGATGTCGTGGTGGAACATCACCCCTCCTCGATGGCCGGACCACCGCGACGGCCCGGCACCATCGAGGTTCGTCCTAAGGCGGCCGCCTCCACATCGGGATGACGCCTTATCCGCCGGGCCCAGGGGCCTTAGATCGCCTCACTGCACCGTCCGGCCCATGAGGACGTCGTCGACGTAACGGCCGTCCAGGAAGAACTCCCCCGGCAGCACGCCTTCGACGGTGAACCCCGCCGCCTCGTACAGCCGCCGCGCCGGGGTGTTGCCGCCCAGCACGCGCAGGGTCACGCGCCGCGCGCCCTGCCGCACCGCCCAGTCGCAGGCGGCGTCGACCAACGCCCTGGCCACGCCGCGGCGCCGTTCGTCCGGATCCACGGCCAGGCCTTGGATCTGCCGCACGTGGGCGCCGGAGGCCAAGTCCCGGTAGGGG
The DNA here is from genome assembly GCF_001552235.1 of Actinomadura rubrobrunea NBRC 15275. Taxonomy (NCBI): domain Bacteria; kingdom Bacillati; phylum Actinomycetota; class Actinomycetes; order Streptosporangiales; family Thermomonosporaceae; genus Actinomadura; species Actinomadura viridilutea. Next base: position 25,769 of record NZ_BCQU01000017.1, read on the forward strand.
CGCACAAGCCGCACGTAGCCGATGACCCTGCCTTCGCGTTCGGCGACCAGCACGTCGTCCGCGGGGTGGGACTCGTCGAAGAAGGGTGCGTCGGGGGCGGGGGCGGGCACCACTTCGTGCACCGGGGACCAGGTGCGCCGGTTCAGGTCGGCCAGGGCGCGGTCGTCGGACGGCTCAGCCGGACGAATACGAATGTCGCTCATGAAAGGCGACTCTGCCACCGCTCGCGGACATGCCGCCCGATGAGACGCAAGCGGCGGCCGGGCCGCGAACGGCGGGCGGAGTCACTAAGGTTGGGCGGCGTGCGTCTGGTCATCGCCCGCTGCAGCGTCGATTACGTCGGCAAGCTCAACGCCCACCTGCCCATGGCGCCCCGCCTGGTGCTGATCAAGGCCGACGGGAGCGTCAGCGTCCACGCCGACGATCGCGCCTACAAGCCCCTCAACTGGATGAACCCGCCCTGCACCCTGCGCGAGGAGCCGTACGACGAGGGCGGCGCGATCGCCCGGTGGACCGTCACCCACGGCAAGTCCGGGGAGCGGCTCATCCTGACCATCGAGGAGATCCTGCACGACTCCAGCCACGAGCTCGGGGTGGACCCGGGGCTGCAGAAGGACGGCGTCGAGGCGCACCTGCAGGAGCTGCTGGCCGAGCACATCACCACGCTCGGCGAGGGCTGGACGCTGATCCGCCGCGAGTACCCGACCGCGATCGGCCCGGTGGACATCCTGTGCCGGGACGCCGACGGCGGCACCGTGGCCGTGGAGATCAAGCGGCGCGGCGAGATCGACGGGGTGGAGCAGCTCACCCGGTACCTGGAGCTGCTCAACCGCGACCCGCACCTGGCGCCGGTGCGCGGCGTGTTCGCCGCGCAGGAGATCAGGCCGCAGGCGCGGGTGCTGGCCACCGACCGCGGCATCGAGTGCGTGACGCTGGACTACGACGCGCTGCGCGGCATCCGGCACGAGGGCACCCTCTTCTGACCCGCGGCCCCGCGCCCCGCGACGCCGCCGCCCCGGCGGCCGTCCGGTTGGCCGCCCCGGCGCTCGTCCGGTTCCGCCGCCCGCCCGGCCGTCCGCGGGCATGATGGCGGACATGACCTCGCATGCGAGCGGCACCTTCGACATCGACGCCTGGGAGGCCGCCGAGCCGTACGCGCGGCAGGGCGGCACCGCGGTGACGCGGGTGCGGGTGCGCAAGACCTTCCACGGCGACCTGGTGGGCGCCGGCACCGCCGAGCTGATCACCGTGGAGACGGCCGCGGGGCCGGCCGCGTACGTGGGGATCGAGATCGTCACGGGCCTCCTGCACGGCCGGGAGGGCGCGTTCGTCCTGCAGCACAACGCGGGCAGCGAGGACGGCACGCCCGCCACGCAGTGGCTGCGCTGGCTGATCGTGCCGACCTCGGGCACCGGCGAGCTGGCCGGCATCCGGGGGCACGGGCAGATCTCCGTCCGGCCGGACGGCGGCCACGACTGGTCGCTCGAGTACACCCTCGACTGAGCCCGCCGGGCGCGGTCGCGGGGCGGGCGCGCCCGGCCGGTACCCTTCAGGGCATGCCCCCGCCGACCGCCGACGCCACGCGCGAGCGCATCATCGACGCGGCCGAGGAGTGCTTCGCGCGCTTCGGCGTCGCCAGGACGACGGTCGGGGACATCGCGACCGCGGCCGGGCTGAGCAGGGCGACGGTGTACCGCGGCGTCGCCGGCGGGCGGGACGAGCTGATCCTGGCCGTGCCGCTGCGCACGCTGCGGCGCTTCCTGGACGGTCTGGCCGAGCGGCTGCGGGGGCTGCGGTCGGTGCCCGAGGCGATCGTGGAGGGCGCGGTGGAGCTGCTGTTCCGCGTCATCGCCTCGCTGATCGTCATGGACCGCGGCCGCGACGACGCGGGAACCCGCCGGTTCCCGCGCACGTACGTGGTGCCGGCGATCACCGGCCCCTGAGGGCGGGGCCGCGCGCGGTCGAGGAGCAGCCAACGGGGCGCGGGGGCGCCCGCCGACACGGGAGGGACCCGGAGGATGGGGACGGTGCACCAGCGAGGACGCTCGGCGGTCCAGCCGAGCCCGGTGTTCCTCGCGATCGCGGCGGCGACCGTCATCTGCGGCCTGATCGCCTGGCGGTACGGCACGTCCATGGAGACGGCCGCGCGGTTCGCGGTGTTCGGGTTCGTGCTGGCGGGGTGGGTGCTGTCGCTGTGCCTGCACGAGTTCGGGCACGCCTACCTGGCGCACCGGTCCGGCGACCACGGCGTCGCCACCCGCGGCTACCTGACGCTCAACCCGTTCAAGTACGCCGACGTGACGCTGAGCTTCGCGATCCCGCTGCTGTTCATCCTGCTCGGCGGGATCGGCCTGCCCGGCGGCGCGGTGTGGATCGACCGCGGCGCCATCCGGGGGCGGCTGCGGCACAGCCTGATCTCGGCGGCGGGCCCGCTGGCCAACGCGCTGTTCGCCGGGGTGCTGGCGGTGGCGTTCGTCGCCCTGGCCGACCGCGGCCACGCGGTGTTCTGGTCGGCGCTGGCGTTCCTGGCGTTCCTGCAGGTGACGGCGGCGCTGCTGAACCTGCTGCCGATTCCCGGGCTGGACGGGTTCGGGATCGTGGAGCCGTACCTGCCGCGGGCGTGGGCGGAGCGCGTCGGCGCGTACGGCGGGTACGTGTTCCTGGCGCTGATCGCGCTGCTGTGGATCCCGGCGGTCAACCGGGAGTTCTTCGGCCTGATCTACCACATCACCGGCGCCATGGGCCTCGGCGAGTTCCCGTTCCGCGTGGCGATCCCGGTGGACAACTTCCCGATCAAGCTGGGCCACGACCTGTTCCAGGTCTGGCGCGGCTGACCGGCTGCGGCCGGGCGGCGGCGGACGTCCCCGGGGACGATTCTGTCAGTCACTGCCGCATACTGGACTCATGAGCGACGGCGCCCCCTCGGCCACCGCTGCCTCGCCCCCCGCCGCGGAGACCGACGGGCCGCACGCCTGGCAGCGCCTCCTGGTATGGGACGCCTACACGCTGCTCGTGCTCGCGGCGGCGAGCGCCGCCGCGTTCCTGATGCCGACGGCCTCCGACCACCCGTACGCGGCGGCGGCGCTGCTGACGGCGATCCTGCCGCTCTACCTGACGCTGGGGCACCGCGCCGTCCGGTCCTGCGCCGACGACGCCCCGTACGCCTACGGCTATCTGGCGGCGGCGCTGGCGCTGTTCGCCACCGCGTCGTTCCTGGCGGGGACGAGCTGGTACGCGGCGTTCGCGCTCGTCCCGCACTGCTTCCAGATGCTGTCGCTGCGGCGGGCGTGCACGGCGGCGGTCGTGGTCAACATGGTGCCGCTGGCCGCGCTGGTGCGGTACCGGCACGAGTCGTCGGTCCTCGTGCTGATGGCGGCGATCGGCGTGCTCGGCACGCTGGCCGCGGTGTTCTTCGGCTCCTGGATCAACCGGATCATCACCGAGAGCCGGGAGCGGGCCCGGCTGATCGAGAGGCTGCGGTCCAGCCGGGCCGAGGTGGCGCGGCTGTCGCACGCCGCCGGGGCCGCGGCCGAGCGCGAGCGGCTCACCGCCGAGATCCACGACACGCTCGCGCAGGGCTTCCTGACCATCCTGACGCTGCTGCAGGCCGCCGAGCGGCGGCTGGCCCCGGACGACCCGGTGCGCGCCGCGGTCGAGCCGGCGATCCGCATCGCGCGCGACAACCTGGCCGAGGCGCGGGCGCTGATCGCGGCCCGTCCGCCGGTGGCGCTGGACTCGGCGCCGGTCGCCGAGGCGCTGCGCCGGCTCACCGCCGCGTTCGGCGAGGAGACGGGCGTGGACGCGACGTACCGGGTCGACGGGGAGCCGCGTCCGCTGTCGCCCGCGGCCGACGTGGTGCTGCTGCGCGCCGCGCAGGAGGCCCTGGCCAACGTGCGCCGGCACGCGTCCGCGCGGACGGTCTGCGTCCGGCTGCGCTTCGACGAGGAGACGGCCCGGCTGACGGTCGCCGACGACGGCGTGGGCTTCGACCCGGACGACGCCGTCCAGCCCGATCTCGGCACCGGGGAGCACGTCGGCCTGCTGGGCCTGCGCCGCCGTGCCGCGGCGCTGGGCGGCACGGTGTCGATCCGCAGCGCGCCCGGGGCGGGCACCACGGTGTCCGTCGAGCTTCCGTCGAACGCCGACCCCGTCGACGGGGCGGGGCCGTCCGAGCCGTCCGACGCCCGCCCCGAAGCCTCCGTAGGTTGACGACCGAGGCCGATCGGGGCGAAGGAGAGCCCGAGGGCGCCGACGAGGCGCCGACACGGAGAAAGGCCCCGCGGGACGTCGTCCCGCGGGGCCTTCCCCACGTTGAAACCGGTGTGCGGGTCGCCTCTCGGCGAAAGGCACAACGCGGCTCCAAGCGAACGGCGACCCCGCGAGCGGGGAACACCGAACCGGTATTCCGCGAAGGCAATAGGTGAGGCCCGGGGACACCAGGCACACCGGCCACGAAGAGTGTAACCGCCCTCCGCCCGGGATTGTTCCCCCACACGCCCCGGGTGGGACCGCCGATGGATTCTCGGCGGCGGCGTCCGCGTGGTACCCGTATACCCGTCCGATGGTTCCGCGGGCTCCGCGCGGCACGCGATCCCGCCGGGGCGGTCTCGTCACGCCGATGGTTGACTATGGGTGAAAGCGGTCGCTTACGCGCCGCCGAGCCCTCGGGAGGTTCCGATGTCCGTGGCCACGCAAAGCAGCACGACGTTCGCCTCGCTCAATCCGGCGACCGGCGAGGTCATCGCCGAGCATCCCGTGCACGACCGCGCCGCGGTCGAGGAGGCGGTCCGCCGCGCCCGCGAGGCCGCCGACTGGTGGGCGGCGCTCGACCGCCGGGAACGCCGGATCCGGCTGCTCAACGTCAAGGGCGCGCTCACCCGCAACCTCAACCGGATGGCCGAGCTGATCCACAACGAGACCGGCAAGCCGCTGCAGGACGCCCAGCTGGAGACGATCCTGGCGATCACGCACCTGGACTGGGCCGCCCGCAACGCCGAGAAGGTCCTCGGACCGCGCTCGGTCTTCCCCGGCCTCATCGCGCTGAACCACAAGTGCGTGCTGGAGTACCAGCCGCTCGGCGTGGTCGGCGTCATCGGCCCGTGGAACTACCCGATCTTCACCCCGATGGGCTCGATCGCCTACGCCCTGGCGGCGGGCAACGCCGTGGTGTTCAAGCCGTCGGAGTACACCCCGGGCGTGGGGGTGCTGCTGGCCGAGCTGGTCGCCGCGGTGATCCCCGAGCAGCCGGTGCTGCAGACCGTCACCGGGATGGGCGAGACGGGCGCCGCGCTGGCCTCCTCCCCCGGCGTCGACAAGATCGCCTTCACCGGGTCCGCCCGCACCGCCAAGAAGGTGATGGCGGCCTGCGCGGAGAACCTCACCCCGATCGTCGCCGAGTGCGGCGGCAAGGACGCCTGCATCGTGGACGCCGACGCCGACCTGGACGCGGCCGCCGACGCCGCCCTGTGGGGCGCGATGTCCAACGCGGGGCAGACCTGCATCGGCGTGGAGCGCATCTACGTGGTCGACGCGGCCTACGACGCGTTCCTGGCCAAGCTCACCGAGAAGGCCCGCGACCTGCGTCCCGGCTTCGACCGCGAGGCCGCCTACGGCCCGATCACCATGCCCGCCCAGCTCGACGTCATCGAGGCCCACATCAAGGACGCCCTCGCCAAGGGGGGCCGGGCCGTCGTCGGCGGGCCGGAGTCGGTGCGCAAGCCGTACGTGGAGCCGGTCGTGCTGACCGACGTTCCGGAGGACTCCGCCGCCGTGTGCGAGGAGACGTTCGGCCCGACGATCACCGTGCACCGGGTGGCGGATCTGGAGGAGGCCCTGGAGAAGGCCGACCGCACCGGCTACGGCCTGGCCGGGACGATCTTCTCCCGGAACAAGCGCCGCGCCATGGAGCTGGCCCGGCGGATGCGCTCGGGCATGACCTCGATCAACGCGTACGCCGCGTTCGCGTCCGTGGCGGCGCTGCCGTTCGGGGGCGTCGGCGAGTCCGGCTTCGGGCGCATCCACGGCGCGGACGGTCTGCGCGAGTTCGCCCGCGCCAAGGCCATCACCCGCCAGCGCTTCACCCTTCCGGCGAACCTGACGTCGTTCACCCGGACGGACAAGGACATGGCGCGCATCCTGCAGCTGGTCACCCTGCTCCACGGCAGGCAGTACAAGCGCTGAACCCTCCCGGCCGCCGCCGCACGAAACGCCCTACGAAACGCCGCACAAAGCGCCGGACGAAACCGACCGAAGGGACCAGGAGCGGCAGACCAGACATAGCGCGGCTTATGCGGGCCGAGCCCGGCCAAGTACCGCAGGACAGGTACCTCGGACCAGGTGACGACATGGTGTGACCCAGGTCGCAGACGAGACATTTTTGACGGACGTCCCGACCGGGTGCTGCGCGAAGCGCTACCGTCACTGACGGTGCCGCCGGGTTCCGCTCACCCGAGGGAGGTTTCGTGGACATCATCAGCCGCGCCGAATGGGGAGCCCGTGCACCGCGCTCCCGGACGACCACCACCTGGTCGAAGCGCACCGAGTTCGTGGTGCACTACTCCGAAGGCCCCACCAGCCAGACCCCCCGCCAGATCCAGGACTACCACATGGACCACAACGGCTGGGCGGACATCGGCTACAACTTCCTGGTCGACGTCAAGGGCCGCATCTACGAGGGCCGCGGGTGGCTCACGGTGGGGGCGCACGCCACCGGCCACAACACCTCCGGCATCGGCGTGTGCTTCATCGGCCGCGACGGCGACGCCACCGACGCGGCCAAGAAGTCGATCCGGTGGCTGTACGACGAGGCGGTCCGCCGCAAGGGCAAGTCCCTGGCCAAGAAGGGCCACCGCGACGTCACCGCCACCTCCTGCCCGGGCGACGAGCTGTACCGCTGGGTCAAGGCCGGGATGCCCGCGCCGGGCGGCTCCACCCCGTCGCCCAAGCCGCCCACCGGCGGAACGAAGGCCCCCAAGTGGCCCGGCCGGTACCTCACCCAGCCGCCGATCATGCGCGGCGACGACGTGCGCACCTGGCAGGCCCAGATGCGCAAGCGCGGCTGGACCATCACCGTCGACGGCGCCTACGGGCCCCAGTCCGAGCGGGTGTGCCGGGCCTTCCAGAAGGAGAAGGGCCTCGTCGTCGACGGCATCGTCGGGCCGAAGACCTGGCGCGCCGCCTGGGAGGCGCCGATCACGTGACCGGCGGGCGCGTCCCGGCGCCTGTCGCGTAAGCGTCCCCGCGCCGCATAAGGCGCCCCAGCCGCCGACTAAGGCGGTGCCCGGGCCGCGAGATAAGGCGTCGTCCCGATGCGGGGGACCCGGCCTTAGCGCGAACCTCGAAGGTGCCGGACCGGGCAGGCCGGTCCGCGGAACCGAGGAGAGCGCAATGGTGCACCCTGACGTGGCCAGGGCCGTCGCCGCCGAGCGCATACGGCGTCTGCAGGCCGAGGCCAAGGCGGCCCGCCGCGCCGCCGAGGCGCGCAAGCGGTGAGCCGCACGCAGGCGCGGCCATCCGCACCGGGCGGCCGCCGCTCCGGCCGACGCCCCCGCCCGGGCCCCGAGGACCCCGGCGGGGGCGTTCTCACTTCTGCGCTCTCACTCTGCGCTCTCACTCCTGCGTCCCTGAGGACGTCGCCGCCGCGCGGACCGTCGGGGGCCCGACGGACTTCAAGGGCGTCCGGCCCCGGATGAGGTCGGCGGCGCGTTCGGCGATGGCGATGGTGGGGGCGTTGGTGTTCCCGCGCGGCACCGACGGCATGACGGAGGCGTCCACCACCCGCAGGCCCTCCACGCCGCGCACCCGCAGGTCGGGATCGCAGACGGCGTCGTCCCCGCCGCCCATGGCGCACGTGCTGGTCGGATGGAACAGCGTGGCGCACGTGCGCCGCGCGAACTCGGCCAGCGCCGCGTCGTCCGACGCCCGCTCGCCCGGGGCGAACTCGCCGCCGAGCAGCCCGGCCAGCGGCCCGGTGGCGGCGATCTCGCGGACCTGCCGGACGCCGGCCACCAGCACGTCCAGGTCGGCCTTGTCCGACAGGTACGCCGGGTCGATCAGCGGCTTGGCGTGGGGACGGGCCGACCGCAGCCGCAGCACGCCCCGGCTGCCCACCGCGATCGCGGCGACCAGCACCGACATCACCCGCTCCCGGGACTCGGTCAGGCCCTGGTCGACCAGCGGCGTCGGCAGCACGTGGTACTGCAGGTCCGGCGCGGGCAACCCGTCGACCGTGCGGACGAAACCGCCCGCCTCGGCGATGTTGGAGGCGTACGGGCCGCGGCCCAGCGCCTGCCAGAGCGCGAGGTTGCGCACCCCCGCCATCTCCCACAACGCCTTCTTCCGAGGGGCGGCGAACATGACGTTCACGCACGGGTGGTCCTGAAGGCCCTCCCCGACCGGCGCGTCGACCACCACGTCGATGCCGTGGTCCCGCAGGTGGTCGGCCGGTCCCACACCGGACAGCATCAGCAGCTGCGGACTGTTGATCGCGCCGCCCGACAGGATCACCTCCGCCTCCGCGCGGACGTCGACGAGCTCGCCGCGGCGTTCGTACCGCACCCCGACGGCGCGGCCGTTCTCGATGAGAACGCGGTGGACCAGCGCGTCCGTCACCACGGTGAGGTTGGGACGCTCCATGGCCGGGCGCAGATAGGCGTCGGCCGTGGACCAGCGGCGCCCCCGCCGGTGGGTGACCTGGTAGAAGCCGACGCCGTCCTGCTCGGGACCGTTGAAGTCGCTGTTGGCGGCCAGCCCGTACGCCTTGGCCGACTGCACCCACGCCTTGGTGAGCGGATGCTTGTACCGCAGGTCCTCCACGCGCAGCGGCCCGCCCACGCCGTGGAAGGGCGACTCCCCGCGCTGCTGGTCCTCGGCCTTCAGAAAGTACGGCAGGAGATCGGCGTACCCCCAGCCCTCGCAGCCGTAGGAGTCGCGCCAGGTGTCGTAGTCGTACCGGTGCCCGCGGATGTAGATCATCGCGTTGGTGGACGAGCAGCCGCCGAGCGTGCGCCCCCGAGGCCAGTACACGCTGCGTCCGGCGGCGTGCTCCTGCGGGACGGTGGCGAAGTCCCAGTCGTACGGCCCCTTGGCCATGGAGGCCACCGCCGCCGGTATGTGGATCTCCGGAGCGTCGTCGGGCGGCCCCGCCTCCAGCAGCAGCACCCGGCTGCCGGGGTCCTCGCTGAGCCGCGACGCCAACACACAGCCCGCGCTGCCCGCGCCCACGATGACGTAGTCGTACACCATTGCCGCCTCCGGAAGTGCGGGGGTCCGGCGGGGGTGTCCCGCTGAGACACCTCGACCCTACCGGCCGTTTGGCGACCGCCTAGGGTGAGGGCATGGCGAAGAACAGGGAGACCCCCGTCGTGCTGTCCCGCATCTACACGCGGACCGGGGACGACGGCACGACCGGGCTCGGCGACGGGTCGCGCACGCACAAGACCGATCCGCGGCTGGCGGCCTACGCCGACGTGGAGGAGGCCAACGCCGCCATCGGCGTGGCGCTGGCCATGGGCGACCTGCCCGAACCGATCACCAAGCTGCTGACCCGGGTGCAGAACGACCTGTTCGACGTCGGCGCCGACCTGTGCGCCCCCGTGACGCCGAACCCGCCGTACCCGGTGCTGCGGATCGACTCCTCCTACATCGACCGCCTCGAGGCCGCCTGCGACGAGCACAACGCCGGCCTGCCGCCGCTGCGCAGCTTCGTCCTGCCCGGGGGCGCGCCCGGCGCGGCGCTGCTGCACGTCGCCCGCACGGTGACGCGGCGCGCCGAACGCTCGGCGTGGGCGGCGATCGAGGCGCACGGCGCGGCGCCGGTCGGCGCGCCCGACGCGGTGGAGGGGGGCGTCAACCCGTTGACCGCCCGCTACCTCAACCGACTGTCGGACCTGCTGTTCATCCTCTGCCGCCTCGCCAACGCCGAACACGGCGACGTGCTGTGGAAGCCCGGCGGGGAGCGTTAGCCCGCTCCGCGTCCCCGCATGGTGGGGCTATCCCCACCATGCGGACGCCGGGCCGCCTCCTGGTCCGCGGCGCCGCCGCCGGGCGATGCTGGACTGGTCAGAGAGCCGATCATCGACGGGCGGGAGACGAGGAGTGAACTCCGCAACGGGCACGGCACTGGCGGCCGCCGGAGCCGCCGCGGCCGCGGCGCTCGCACTGGGCGGCTGCTCGGTGGACTTCGGCGTCCACACGGAGACCAGGAGCTACGACGTCCGCGAGGACGTCACCGCCGTCCGGCTGACCTCCGACGGCGGCCGGGTGGAGATCGTCGGCTCCGACGCGCCCGGGATCGCCGTGCAGGAACGGCTGCGCTGGTCCAACTCGCGGAACAAGCCCCGTCCCCGGCACTCGGTCGCCGACGGCACGCTCACGCTCAGCTCCTCCTGCGGCCACACGATCATCGGCGGCGGCGCCTGCGAGATCGCCTACCGGGTGCGGGTGCCGCGCGGCCTCGCCCTGCAGGTGACCACCGACGACGGAGCGATTTCGGCGAGCGGGCTGAACGGACGCCTCACCCTGCGCACCGGCAACGGGCCGATCACCGTCCGGCACCTGCGCGCCCCCGCCCTGTCCGCGCACACCGACAGCGGCGCCATCCGCGTCAGCGGCCGGGCCGAGACGGCCGACCTGCGGACCGACACCGGCACCATCCAGGCCGCCGCCCTGCAGGCCGCACGCCTCACCGCGCACACCCAAGACGGCCGCATCCACCTGACCGGCCGCGCCGACACCGCGGACCTGCAGACCGACTCGGGCGGGATCGACGCCACCGCGCTGGCGTCCCGCCGCCTCACCGCGCGCACCGCCGACGGCACCGTGCGGATCGCGCTGAGCACGCCGCCCGACAGCGTGCGGGCGCGCACCGACAGCGCGGCGGTCCGGCTGACGCTGCCGGCCTCGCACTCCTACGCGGTCACCCTGGAGTCGCAGGAAGGCTCGCGCCGGATCTCCCCCGCGGTGCACCAGGACAACCGCTCGCCCCGCACGGTGGTCGTGACGACGAACGACGGCTCCATCACCGTCGACGCCGCGTAGGAGCCCCTCTCCGCGCGGCGACGCCGCGCGCCGACCGCTGCCGCGACGTGCGCGAGGCCGCCGCCGGCCGCCTCACTCGGACTGGTGGATGTCCACCGGGAACCCCGGCGGCGCGGCCTCCAGCCAGGCCAGGAACCCCGTCATCGCCGAGGCGCTCATCGCCAGCTCCACGGTCAGATCCCCGTCCCGCACCTCGATGATGCTCGCGTCCGGCAGCAGCCCGTCGACCTCCCCCGGCTCGGGCTCGCGCCGATTGGACACGACAAGGCCCCGGCGGTGGATCACCTGCCGGGGCCTTGTCCGCAAGCCGAAGACGCGGTGCCAGTACAGCACGTCGCCGCGGTAGCGGCCGATGCCGAGCCGCCACGGGCCGGGGGCGCCCTCCGCCGGTATCACGCGCAGGCCGCACTCCACCGCGCCGCCGCCGCGCACGAACAGCCAGCGGCGCACGACCACCACGACGAACACCAGCGTGACCAGCAGCACGCCCGCTGCGAGCGCCACGCCCGCATCCAGTGCCAGCTGCCCGCCCAAGTACCCCCGCCGTTTCCGTGTCCGTCCCGGTCGGCCGTGCGCCGCCCGGCTCTCGTCCCGTCGCCGCTAGGCGTCCTGCCCCGCGGCCCGCAGCCGCGCCCGGGCCCGCCGCTCGGCCGTGGCGTCCGCCTGCCCGGCGGCCCGCGCCTCCTCCAGCGCCTTGCGGGCCTCCGCCACGTTGACCTCGGCGCCCAGCTCGGCCTGCTCGGCGAGGATGGACACCTCGTCGTTCGCGATGGAGAAGAAGCCGCTGCCCACCATGGCGGTCACCCACTCGCCGTCCTCGGCGGGCTGGATCTTCACCACGCTGCCGTCGAGCAGCACGCCCAGCACCGGGGCGTGCCCGGGCAGGATGCCGAGCTCGCCCTCGATGGTCTGCGCGACCACCATTTTGGCCTCGCCGGACCACACCTCGCGCTCCGGCGAGACGAGCCCGACCTTCAATGTCGCCACGTGTTCACCCTCCGCGTCGAGCGGCCCCGTGCCGGGGACCGGCTACTTGGCCAGCTCCTTGGCCTTGCGCTCGGCGTCCTCGATGCCGCCGCACATGAAGAACGCCTGCTCGGGCAGGTGGTCGTACTTGCCCTCGGCGATCCCCTTGAACGACTCGATCGTCTCCGACAGCGGCACCGTCTCGCCGGGCTGGCCGGTGAACTGCTCGGCCACGTACATCGGGTGCGACAGGAACCGCTCGATCCGCCGCGCCCGCTGGACCGTGACCTTGTCCTCCTCGGACAGCTCGTCGATGCCGAGGATGGCGATGATGTCCTGCAGCTCCTTGTACTTCTGCAGGATCCGCTTGACCTCCTGGGCCACCTCGTAGTGCTCCTGCCCCAGGATCTGCGGGTCCATGATCCGCGAGGTGGAGTCGAGCGGGTCCACCGCCGGGTAGATGCCCTTCTCGGCGATGGCACGCGAGAGCACCGTGGTGGCGTCCAGGTGGGCGAACGTGGTGTGCGGCGCCGGGTCGGTGATGTCGTCGGCGGGCACGTAGATCGCCTGCATCGAGGTGATCGAACGGCCCCGGGTCGAGGTGATCCGCTCCTGCAGCGCGCCCATCTCGTCGGCCAGGGTCGGCTGGTAGCCCACCGCCGACGGCATGCGGCCGAGCAGCGTCGACACCTCGGAACCGGCCTGGGTGAACCGGAAGATGTTGTCGATGAACAGCAGCACGTCCTGCTTCTGGACGTCGCGGAAGTACTCGGCCATGGTCAGGCCGGACAGCGCGACGCGCAGTCGGGTGCCCGGCGGCTCGTCCATCTGGCCGAACACCAGCGCGGTGTCCTTGAGCACGCCCGCCTCGGCCATCTCGACCCACAGGTCGTTGCCCTCACGGGTGCGCTCGCCGACGCCCGCGAACACCGACGTACCGCCGAAGTTCCGCGCCACCCGGGTGATCATCTCCTGGATGAGCACGGTCTTGCCCACGCCCGCGCCGCCGAACAGGCCGATCTTGCCGCCCTTGACGTACGGGGTGAGCAGGTCGATGACCTTGATGCCGGTCTCCAGGATCTCCGTCTTCGACTCCAGCTGGTCGAAGGACGGGGCCTTGCGGTGGATCGGCCACCGCTCGGTGATCTTCAGCGACGAGGTCGGCACGTCCAGGGAGTCACCGAGCGCGTTCCACACGTGGCCCTTGGTGACGTCGCCCACCGGCACCGCGATCGAGTCGCCGGTGTTGACCACCGGCGCCCCGCGCACCAGGCCGTCGGTCGGCTGCATGGAGATCGCGCGGACCATGTTGTCGCCCAGGTGCTGGGCGACCTCGAGGGTCAGCGTCTTGGTCTCCTCGCCGAGCGCGACCTCGACGTGCAGCGCGTTGTAGATCTCCGGGAGGGCGTCGGCGGGAAACTCCACGTCGACGACCGGACCGATGACGCGGGCGACGCGCCCGGTCGCGGTCGCCGTCTCTACCTGTGCAGTCATTCTCACTCCCCGCCAGAATCGGCCAGCGCCTCAGCGCCACCGACGATCTCGCTGATTTCCTGGGTGATCGCGGCCTGCCGCGCCTGGTTCATCTGGCGCGTGTAGACCCCGAGCAGTTCGTTGGCGTTGTCGGTGGCCGACTTCATCGCCCGGCGCACCGACGCGTGGTAGGACGCCGCCGACTGGAGCAGCATGTGGTAGATGCGGCTCTCGATGTAGTTCGGCAGCAGCAGGTCCAGCGCGGCCTCGGGGGACGGCTCGAAGTCGTAGGCCGGCGGCACCACGTCGGGCTCGGTGCTCTCCACGACCTCCACCGGGAGCAGCCGGCGCACCTGGGCCCGCTGGGTGAGCATCGAGACGAACTCGGTGTAGACCACGTGGATCTCCCCGACCCCGCCCTCGGCGTCCGACTTGAGGAAGTCCTCGGTCAGCCGCCGCCCGACCCGTTCGGCGCTGGCGAAGTCGGGGCGGTCGCTGATGCCCCGCCACTCGGCCGCCATCTCCCGGTTGCGGAACCGGTACCAGGTGATGCCCTTGTTGCCGATCACGTAGGGCACGGGCTCACGGCCCTGCTCGCGCAGGGCCGTGATCAGCGACTCGGCCTCGCGGATGACGTTGGCGTTGTAGCCGCCGGCGAACCCGCGGTCGCTGGTGATGACCAGGACCGCCGACCGCTTGTCCTCCGGCTGCTCGGTGAGCAGCGGGTGCTTGATCCCCACGTGGTGGCTGATCAGCGCGGACAGCGCCCGGGTGATCTGGTCGGCATACGGCTTGGACGCCTCCACCGCCTGCTGGGCCTTGACGATCCGCGAGGTCGCGATCATCTCCTGGGCACGCGTGATCTTGGCGGTCGACTTGACCGACCGGATCCGCTGCCGCAGTTGGCGAAGCTGTGCAGCCATCGGTGCGTCAGTCCTTCTTGGGGTTGCTGACGCGCTTGATGGTCTCCTGCTCCACGTCCTCCTCGGAGATCGCCTCCACCGGGGCCTCCTCGCCCAGCAGCGAGCCCGCGCTGGTCTCGAAGCCCTTCTTGAACTCGGTGATGGCGTCCTTGAGGGTGGTCAGCGCGTCGTCGGACAGCTCGCCGGTCTCGCGGATGCCGGCCAGCAGCCCGCCGTGCTCGCGCTCGAGGTACTCCAGGAACTCCGCCTCGAACCGGCGGATGTCCTCGACCGGCACGTCGTCCAGCTCGCCGGAGGTGCCCGCCCACACCGACACGACCTGCTTCTCGACCGGGAACGGTTTGCCCTGCGGCTGCTTGAGCAGCTCGACCAGGCGGGCGCCGCGCTCCAGCTGGGCGCGCGAGGCCGCGTCCAGGTCGGAGGCGAACGCGGCGAACGCCTCCAGGTCGCGGTACTGCGACAGCGCCAGACGCAGCGTGCTGGCGACCTTGCGCATCGCCTTGACCTGCGCCGAGGTGCCGACTCGGGAGACCGAGATACCGACGTTCATGGCCGGGCGCACGCCCTGGTTGAACAGGTCGGTCTCCAGGAAGCACTGCCCGTCGGTGATGGAGATGACGTTGGTCGGGATGTAGGCCGACACGTCATTGCCCTTGGTCTCGATGATCGGCAGGCCGGTCAGCGAGCCGCCGCCGAGGTCGTCGGACAGCTTGGCGCAGCGCTCCAGGAGACGCGAGTGCAGGTAGAACACGTCGCCCGGGTAGGCCTCGCGGCCCGGCGGGCGGCGCAGCAGCAGCGAGATGGCCCGGTACGCCTCGGCCTGCTTCGACAGGTCGTCGAAGATGATCAGGACGTGCTTGCCCTGGTACATCCAGTGCTGCCCGATCGCCGACCCGGTGTAGGGGGCGATGTACTTGAAGCCGGACGGCTCGGACGCCGGGGCCGCCACGATCGTGGTGTACTCCATGGCGCCGGCCTCCTCGAGGGTGCGGCGCACGTTGGCGATCGTGGAGCCCTTCTGGCCGACGGCGACGTAGATGCAGCGCACCTGCTTCTTCTCGTCGCCGGACGCCCAGTTGTCCTTCTGGTTGATGATCGTGTCGATGCCGATCGTGGTCTTGCCGGTCTGCCGGTCACCGATGATCAGCTGCCGCTGGCCCCGGCCGATCGGCGTCATCGCGTCGATCGCCTTGATGCCGGTCTGCAGCGGCTCCTTCACCGACTGCCGCTGAACCACCGAGGGGGCCTGCAGCTCCAGGGCGCGGCGCTCGGTCGCCTCGATCGGGCCCTTGCCGTCGATCGGGTTGCCCAGGGCGTCCACCACGCGGCCCAGGTACCCGTCGCCCACCGGCACCGACAGCACCTCGCCGGTGCGCCGGACCTTCTGGCCCTCTTCGATCTTGGAGAAGTCGCCCAGGACGACCACGCCGATCTCGCGCACGTCCAGGTTCAGCGCCAGCCCGCGCGTCCCGTCCTCGAACTCCAGGAGCTCGTTCGCCATGGTCGAAGGCAGGCCCTCGACGTGGGCGATACCGTCGCCGGAATCGACCACGGTGCCGACCTCTTCGCGCGCGGCTGCCTCGGGCTCATACGACTGGACGAAGCGCTCCAGCGCGTCCCGGATCTCGTCCGGACGGATCGTCAGCTCCGCCATGATTCCTCTCTTGCTCCCTGTGGTGGGGTGGTCAGCTCAGCTCGCGAGCCGCCGGCGCACGTCGTCCAGACGCCCGGCGATCGTGCCGTCGATGATCTCGTCCCCGATCTGGATCGACAGGCCGCCGATCGTTCCGGGGTCGATCTCGATGTTCAGGTGTACCTCGTGCCCGTACGCCGCGGCCAGAACCGCGGCGAGCCGGGTCCGCTGGTCCTCCGACAGCTCCGCCGGGGTGCGCACCAGCGCCACCAGGCGTTGCCGCCGCTGGGCGACGAGTCGGCCGTACTCGGCCAGCCCGCCTTCCAGGCTACGGCCTCGCGGGCGCAGCACCAGCTCGGTGATCAGCGCCAGCGCGGAGGCGGTGACCTTGCCTTCCAGCAGCGAGGCGACCAGCCCGCGCTTGCGGTCGTCGGGCAGCGCGGGGCTGGTCAGCGCGGCGCGCAGCTGCGGCTCGCCCTCGATGACCCGGGAGAAGCGGAACAGCTCGTCCTCCAGGTCGTCCAGGCGACCCTCGGCCTCGGCCCGCGCGGCCTCGGCGGTGACCGCCAGGACCTCGATGGCGTCGGACAGCTCCGCGGGGCTGGACCAGCGCAGCCGCACGGTGTCGGCCACCAGGTCCAGCGCCGCCGACGAGATCTTGCCCTCCAGCAGGACGTGCATGAGCCGGGCCTTGTCGGCCCCGTCGCGCGCCGGGTCGGACACGGCCCGGCGCAGCCCGTGCTCGCGGTCGATCAGGTGCAGCACGGCGAACAGGTCGCCGCCCAGCGCCGTCAGGTCCGCCCCGGGGATGACGGCCTCCAGCCGCTCGCGCACCTCGGCCAGCGAGGCCCTGCTCACCGCTCCGGTGATGGTCATGACGAGATCCGCTCCTGGGTGCGGGCGCGCTCCTCGAGCTCCTCGAGGAACCGGTCGACCACCCGGCTCTGCCGAGCGCTGTCCTGCAGGGACTCGCCGACCACGCGGCCGGCCAGCTCGACGGCCAGCGCCCCGATCTCAGCGCGCAGCTGCTGGAGCGCCTGCTGCCGGTCGGCCTCGATCTGGGCGTGCGCGGCCTCGATGATGCGGCGCGCCTCCTCCTGGGCCTGCTCCCGCATCTCGGCGATGATCTGCGCGCCCTGCTCCTTGGCCTCCTCGCGGAGCCGGGCGGCGTCGTGCCGGGCCTCGGCGAGCTGGCGCTTGTAGGCCTCCAGCGTCTCCTTGGCCTCCTCCTGCGCCGCCTCGGCGCGCTTGAGGCCGCCCTCGATGGCCTCGGTGCGCTCGGCGAGCGTCTTCTGGATCTGCGGGACCAGCTTCCAGCCGACCAGGATCAGCACGATCGCGAACGCGATCGAGCCGAACACCAGCTCCGAGGCGTGCGGAAGCAGCGGGTTGCCGTGCCCGCCCTCCTCGGCCGCCACGGCGGCCGCCAGCAGTTTGCTCATGAGGGTTCCGCCTTCCTGTCAGTGAATGGTGGAAGGACTACGGGTGCACGAACGGCACAACGAAACCGATGAGCGCCAGCGCCTCGGTGAGCGCGAAGCCCAGCAGCATGTTCTGCCGAATGGTGTTGTACAGCTCGGGCTGGCGGGCGATGGCCTGCACGCCCTGGCCGAAGATGATGCCCACGCCGATACCCGGGCCGATGGCGGCCAGACCGTACGCGACCGCGCCGAGGCTGCCGGTGATCCGGTCGTCGCCAGCGAGAACGTTGACGGCTTCAGCGAGCATGTGGCTCTTCCTTTTCCAGTCGGCCGGTGGGCTGCCCACCGGAGCTTGCTTGCGGTTACGAGTGCGAAGTCTGTCGGGTCCGGGGGTCCGTCAGTGGTCGGGGTGCAGGGCGCCGCCGATGTAGGAGGCGGCCAGCAGGGTGAAGATGAACGCCTGCAGCGCCTGCACGAAGATCTCGAAGGCCGTCATGATGATGGTCATCACGAAGCCGAGCAGGCCGAGGGAGGCGCCGAGCGGGGTGAGCTTCTCGAACAGGAACCAGTAGGCGACCGTCGCGAAGAACGCGATGATCAGGTGGCCGGCGAACATGTTGGCGAAGAGCCGGACCGCGTGGGTGAACGGCCGCAGGATGATGTTCGACAGCAGCTCGATCGGCGACAGGATGACGTACAGCCACGCGGGCAGGCCCGGCGGGAACATCATGTTCCGGAAGTAGCCGACCAGGCCCTGCTCCTTGATGCTCAGGAAGATCATCAGCACGTACACGACCGCCGCGGGGACGATCGCGAACGCGATGTGCGACGGCGCGGGCAGCTGCATGACCGGGACCACGCCCATCAGGTTCATCACGAGGATGAAGAAGAACGTGGACATCAGGAACGGCATCCACTTGTCGCCGTCCTTGCCGATCAGCGGCCGGGCCAGCTGGTCGCGGACGAACAGGTAGCCGACCTCGCCGACGTTCTGCACGCCGCGCGGGACCAGCTTGGGCTTGCTGAACGCCGCCCAGAAGAAGCCGCACACGATGATCACGGACAGTGCGACGATCAGTGTCGGCTTGGTCAGCCACGACGGGGCGCCGTGCCAGAGGGGACCCCATTCGAAGATCTCGGTGCCCGGGGCCTGGAACTCGTTTCCGCCCTCGGCGGCGAGGAGTTGTCGCGCGCTCACGCGGCAGTCCCTTCGTCAGTGACTCGCAGGTCGGTCAGTACTACACGTGCGTGCCCGAGGACGGTGCCATGCCCGTGGTGGACGTGGCCGCTGTCGGCCGGTCCACGGTCGGCAGGTCCACAGTCGGCGGCGGTCGACTCCGCCGTGGGCGCGGTCAGCGACCGTAGCGGTGGTAGACCAGGTAGAGCGCGAGAGCAAGGCCCACCACGACGCCGATGGGGAGCAGCGCCGAGGTGCCCAGCCAGCGATCCAGCAGCCAGCCGAGACCGCCGTAGACCGCCATCCCGCTCAGCAGGTAGCTGGGGATGGACCAGGCGGCGTTGGCGAAGGCTCGATGGTCCGCGTCGGACTCCGGATCGGGCCGTTGCCCCTCCTTGCTCATCGCAGGACGGACCATAGCAGGCGACCCCCCGGATGGTCATATTGGAGTAGGCCCTTACGGTCAAGATCGCCCGCTCCCGCATCATGGGCTCCGGTCACGGGTGACACCGGGGGCTCCGGCCGGGTCCAGGGACAGAGTCTTGATCTTCATGGTGGCGCGCGCCTCGGCCACGACCCACACCAGGGTCAGCGCGATGACCGACCAGGCGAAGGCCGCGGTGTTCCACAGCGTGACGCCGTCCAGCACCGCCACCAGGGCCAGCATCGCCACGACCTTGCCCAGGTAGCTGAAGATCGCGGCGGCGAACATCATCTGCGGCGAGATGCGGGCGGCGTACCCGACCGCCAGCACGCTGATGGAGAAGAAGGCGAGCACGACCACGGTGCCGAGCGCGGCGCCCAGCGCGCCCTTGGCCCCGGCCAGCGGCACGGCCGCCGCGACGGCGGCGAGGCCGGCGAGGCCGGACGGGATCGCGGCGCCGCGGAGGATCCGGGCGTCGGAAGAGTGCATGAGGGCTCCGGCTGGTCACGTAATGTGTTCGTCCCTTGCTCGTGAAAGGTATCACAAGCGTCCGGAACGTCCACAATTACCCTTGGCATAACGCCGCGCCGCGGCGCCGTGCCGTACGCCGAGGTCGCGCGCGCACCACGGACTGTAGCCCACGTCTCGCACTGGAACGTCCAAAAGCGGCCCCGCGCGGCAGATCGTCATCCCACCGCAACGGATCGGACCAACGGATCGGACCAACGGATCGGACGGAGCCGGACCGTCCCGGCCGTCCGCCATGCGGGCGGATGCCGCTCGGTGCTCCGCGGATCTCCCGCGACCGCGTTCGCGGCGCCGCCGCGCGGGATCAGGCGGGCTGGCGGGGCCGCGCCGCGGTCGCCTTCCCGGGAGCCCGGGACCGCCCGCGCATCCGCGGCATGCCGATCATCATCACCACCCCGGCGACCGCGACCACGCCGGTCACCGACACCACCAGCGGCACCGAGTTGGTGAACGACAGCGCCACCAGGCTGGAGGCCAGCAGGCCCACCCAGAAGTACATGATCAGCACGGCCCGGCGGTGCGAGTGGCCGAGCTCCAGCAGCCGGTGGTGCAGGTGCTGCTTGTCCGGGGCGAACGGCGACTTGCCCTGGTTGGTCCGCCGCCACACCGCCAGCAGCATGTCGATGAACGGCACCGCCGCCACCGCCGGGATGAGCAGGATCGGCACGTAGAAGGGGAACAGCCGGTAGGTGCCGATGACCGCCGGGTCGAAGTTGCCGGTCAGCATGATCGTGGAGGCGCTGAGCAGCAGCCCGATGAGCATCGACCCGGTGTCGCCCATGAAGATCCGGGCCGGGTTGAAGTTGTGCGGCAGGAAGCCCGCGCACATCCCCACCAGCACCGCCGCGGTCAGCGTGGCCGCGCTCAGCGTGATCAGCTTGAAGTCGATCGCCACCAGGTAGGCGTAGGAGAACAGCGCCAGCGCGGCGATCCCGACCACCCCGGCGGCCAGGCCGTCCAGCCCGTCGATGAAGTTCACCGCGTTGATCGTCGCGACGACCAGGAACACCGTGAGCGGCACGCCGTAGGCCGGGGGCAGCGACAGCGACGTGCCGTTGGGCAGCGGGATCACGTACAGCTGGATGCCCTGCATGATGAAGATCCCGGCGGCCGCGACCTGCCCGGCGAACTTGGTCAGCGCGTCCACGCCCCACCGGTCGTCGAAGATCCCGACCAGCACGATCAGCCCGCCCGACAGCAGCAGCGCCCGGTGCACGTTGACGTCGCCGTCGGCCAGCACCCGGCGCATCGCCGGCAGCCCTCCGGCCGCCGCCAGCGCGGCCACCATCCCGCCGAACATCGCCAGCCCGCCCAGCCGGGGCGTCGGGATGACGTGCACGTCGCGGTCCCGGGGCGCCGTCTGCGCGCCGAACCACACCGCGAACCGGCGGACGACGGGGGTGAGCAGGTAGGTGACGAGTGCGGCGATGAGAATCGTCAGCAGGTACTCCCGCACGCCGCACGCCTCCCCTCACCGGGCTGTTCCGCCGCCGCCCCACGGTACGCCGCGCGCACCGCCCGGGTTTCACGTCACACGGGACGGCGTCGACGGCGATGCGGCCGGACCTGACAACAAAACAGATGTCCGCCGGACGCGATCGGTTCGCACCGGCGGTTCACCGCCCCACTTTATTCCCCTCGCCCGGCCGCCGTCGTGTGATCCGCATCCGGAACCGGTGGAGGCAGACGACGGCGCTCCCCACGGCGGCCGCCCCGACCCCCGCCATGCTCGCGTCCCCGATCGAGACGGCCCACGCCCCGTGCGCCCTGACCTCGTCCGCCACGTCCGCCACCACCAGCGCGCCGCCGAGGACGGCGAGCAGGGCCCCTCGCTCCACCGGCACGGCCTGCGACCTGCCCGGCCCGGCCTCCAGCCCGATCGGCGCGGCCCTCGCGCCGCGGGCGGCCGCCGCGACGCCGGCCAGGGAGAGTGCGAGCAGCCCGGCCCCGGCCCAGGTGACCGCCCAGTGCGGCGGGGCGTGCCGCGGCGGCGGCACCGTGATCGCCCCCTTGGGCAGCCGCACCGTGATGAACATGCTCTCCCGCGGACGCAGCGCGCTCTGGGTGAACTCGATCGCGTAGGGGCCGTCGCGGTCCCGCAGGCACGGGGTGCCGGCGGCGCTCGTCCCGGCACGGCACCGCGCCTTGCGCAGCACCACCGGGGCCTCCACCCGCACGGCGGCCTCCCGGATCGGCACCTCCCACGCCCCGCCGAGAGCGTCCCAATTCAGCTCATCGTGAACATCTCCCGGCGTGAACGCCCCCGTCACCGTGTACTCGATCACGTACGCCTGCCGGCCCCGGACGGCGCGGTCCTCGTCCCCGACGCTGATCAGCAGGTCGTGCCACCACCGGCGGGTCCGCGGCCGCGCCGGGGCCCCGGTCGACGAACTGGCCCGCACGCCGCGGATCTCGTACAGCCGGTCGCCGATCCGGTACGGCAGCCGCCGGACGATCCCGTGCGCGCCGCCCGCGTCGAAGTCGTAGGTGATCGTCTCCCGCACGTGCAGATCGCCGTTCGTGGCGATCGTCAGGACGACGTCGTAGGCCGGGATGCTCTCGAACTCCTCCGGCCCGAGGTCCGCGCCCGCCGGATGCGCGTCGGCCCGGTCCGCGCCGTCCCCGCCCGGCTGCGACCGCGCGGCCGCCGCGCACGGCGGCGCCAGGAGGGTGAGCAGCACGAGACCGACGATCGTCGGAAGAACACCGAGAGCGACCGTCCGCGCCCGGCCCCGGCCACGCACGAGAGGCATACTGTCACCGCCCGACACGCACCATGGTCGTAATGACGCTATTACTCTCCGCAGTCGGCGGCCTCTCCCCGTCCAGGTTACGTCCCATGGTCGATGCGTGACCATGAGAAGGACGACACGACACCCCGCGGCGGACGCCCTGCACCGAAAGGAAGGTTCAGGCGGGCGGGTTCTCTAGGAATGCATGACGACCTTTCCTGGCGAACGTCTTCGTCTGCGCCGGCATCGAACTCTTCGCCTTCCCGGCGGCACCATGGCCGCGCATGGAATGCGACACGTCGCCAATGCAGTCGTCGTCAGACCGCCGTTATCAAGACTCGATTTCGCGGCCGCGGGCGCGCAGCCTGTTCGTGGACGACCAGTGGCGCCCGCAGCGTCAGGGGGGCCGACGGGACGTTCGCGCGAACCGCAGCGCGCATCACATCGCCGGGTCGACAGCCAGGCCCGGGAACCGATCTGCAGAGCGCGACCGTGCAGGTCCTGACCACCGGAAAGGACTGACCGCACACAGCGCGGTCCACATCTCCCATCGGCGGTAGGCCGACCGACCGGACCAATCAGAAGCGATACGACCGGTGCTTCAGCGCGGTTCTCACCGGCCATCCGGACGCACGCGAATGCAGCGTCGCTCCTGTCACAAAACGCACCATCCAGTGCGCACGCCGACAGAAAATCGTGCGATCGGACGCCTCGGCTGGCTTCTTCCGTGCCCTCTCCCAGGGCGGCGATTACGCGGCGGATTACTTCGTCTCGTCCTTCTTAAGGGACGATTCGACAGGAGACTCGGCCTTTTGCTCAGCCTTCTTCTCGGCGGATTCCTCGCCCTTTTCATCGGCCGGGGCGGACTTGTCCAAGGATACGGCGGCCGACTCCTTCGCAGGCGATTCGCCCGTCTCGTTCCCGTCGTCCACGTCGTCCTTGTCGTCCTCGTCGGTCAGCAGGACGCCCACCACGGCGCGGATCTTGTCCTCGGGGATCGCCCCGGGGCGCAGCAGCCGCGGGATCGACCCGGTGAGGTCCACGATCGTCGACGGCGGGCCCTCGCCCGCCGGGCCGTCGTCCAGGTACACCGACACCGCGTCGCCCAGCATCTTCTCGGCCTCCTCGACCGAGCGGGCCGCGGGACGGCCGCTGAGGTTGGCGCTGCTGACGGCCAGCGGGCCGGTCTCCTTGAGCAGCTCCACGGCCAGCTCGTGCATGGGCATCCGCACCGCGACGGTGCCCTTGGTGTCGCCCAGGTCCCACACCAGGTTCCGGTTGGCGCGGCAGACGAGCGTCAGGGCGCCGGGCCAGAACTCGTCGATGAGGTCCTGCCCGTACAGCCCGAGGTCCTCCACGAGCGCCGTGGCGGCCCGTACGGAGCCCACGAGCACCGGCGGGGGCATCTCCCTGCCGCGGCCCTTGGCGTTGAGCAGGGCGGTCACGGCGGCCGGGGTGAAGGCGTCGGCGCCGACGCCGTACACGGTGTCGGTGGGCAGCACGATCAGCTCTCCGCGCCGCACCGCCGAGACCGCCTCGGCGATCCCCCGGGTGCGCTCCATGGGGTCGGCGGCGCAGTCATAACGTCGGCTCACGGTGCTCATCCTTCCATGTCCGCACCGCCGCCCGGCCCCGCCCCGGACGCGGCGTCAGTCGCTGCCCAGGCGGGCGGTGACGAAGCGGTCGCGGTTGGTCAGGTCGCGGCGGTTGCGCACGTCGCGCCAGCCGTTCTCCTCGGCGAAGATCCAGTAGACGGCGTTGCCCTGCTGATCGCTGTGCTCGACCGCCGCGTACCCGCCGGGCCGCAGCAGCCGCCGCGCCGTCCGCTCCACCACGCGGATGGCGTCCAGGCCGTCGTCGCCCCCGCCCCACAGCGCCGCCGCCGGGTCGTGGTCGCGCACGTCCTTGGGCACGTGCTCCCACTCGGACATCGGGATGTACGGCGGATTGCTGATCACCAGGTCGACGGTGCCGTTCAGCTCGGCCAGCGCGGTGGCGAAGTCGTCCAGGTGCAGCCGGACCCGGCCCCGCTCGTCCAGCTCCTCGACGTTGCGGGTGGCGTGGACGAAGGCGGTGGGGTCCTTCTCCACCGCGTGCACGCGCGCCCGCGGCGCCTCCAGGGCGATGGACAGCGCGATCGCCCCCGAGCCGGTGCCGAGGTCGACCACCAGGGGGTCGCGCACGTCCATGTCGCGCAGCGTCTCCAGCGCCCAGCCGACCATGACCTCGGTCTCCGGACGCGGGATGAACACCCCCGGGCCGACCTTCAGCTCCAGGTAGCGGAAGTACGCGCGGCCGGTGATGTGCTGCAGCGGCTCGCCCGCCTCGCGCCGCGCCACGTACTCCCAGAAGCGGGCGTCGAACGCGGCGTCGGGCACGGTGTGCAGCTCGCCTCGGGGCACCCCGTGCACCGCGGCGGCCAGCTCCTCGGCGTCGGCGCGGGGCGAGGCGGCCCCGGCGTCGGCCAGCCGCGCGGTCGCCCGTGCGACCTCGTCGAGCAGCAGGTTCATGATGACGGTTGCGCCTCGTGGGCCTGTCCCGCCTCGGCCAGTCTGCGCTTCATGTCGGCGTCCACCAGCGCCTGCGTGACGTTGTGCAGATCGCCGTCCAGGACCTGGTCGAGGTTGTACGCCTTGTATCCGACGCGGTGGTCGGAGATGCGGTTCTCCGGAAAGTTGTACGTGCGCACCCGTTCGGACCGGTCGACGGTGCGCACCTGGCTCTTGCGCTCGGCCGCCGCCGCCGCGTCCGCCTCCTCCTGCGCCATGGCCAGCAGCCGGGAGCGCAGGATCCGCATCGCCTGCTCCTTGTTCTGCAGCTGGCTCTTCTCGTTCTGGCAGGAGACGACGACGCCGGTCGGGATGTGGGTGATCCGCACGGCCGAGTCGGTGGTGTTGACGCTCTGCCCGCCCGGCCCGGACGAGCGGTACACGTCGATGCGCAGGTCGTTCGGGTCGATCTCGACCTCGACCTCCTCGGCCTCCGGGGTGACGAGCACCCCGACGGCGCTGGTGTGGATGCGGCCCTGCGACTCGGTGACCGGCACCCGCTGCACGCGGTGCACGCCGCCCTCGTACTTCAGCCGCGTCCACACCCCCTCCTCCTGGCCCGGACGCGACTTCACCGCGACGGTCACGTCCTTGTAGCCGCCCAGGTCGGAGGGGTGCGCGTCGAGGATCTCGGTCTTCCAGCCGGAGCGCTCGGCGTAGCGCAAGTACATCCGCAGCAGATCCCCGGCGAACAGGGCCGACTCCTCGCCGCCCTCGCCCGCCTTGATCTCCAGGATGACGTCCTTGCCGTCGTTGGGGTCGCGCGGCAGCAGCAGGCGGCGCAGCCGCTCGGTCAGCTCGTCGCGGCGCCGCTCCAGCTCCTCGGCCTCGGCGGCGAACGCGGGGTCCTCCCCGGCCAGCTCGCGCGCGGCCGCCAGGTCGTCCTCGACGGCGGTGATCTCCCGCTGGGTCTCGACGATCGGCCGGAGCTCGGCGTAGCGGCGGCCCAGCCGGCGCGCCAGGGCCTGGTCGGCGTGCACACCCGGGTCGGCGAGCCTGGCCTCGATGTCGGCGTATTCGCGGATGAGATCGTCGATCTTCACGGTGTCGTCGTCTCCGGCCTGGTGGCGGCCTTCGAGCCGGCGGACCGGCGGCGCCCGCGGTACGGCCGGGGCCGGAACGTCGATCGGGGCCCGAGGGTCGGCCGGGGCCGGGAGGTCGGCCGGGGTGGGATGGTCGGTCGGACTACTGCGGCGGGGCGGCGGAGCCGGACTTCGAACGGCCCGGGAACACGCGTCGTCCCCGGGCCGGTCTCGGTCGCTCCGCTCACCCCTTCTTGCGGCCCGCCTTCTTGCCGAAGCGCTGCTCGAAGCGGGCGACGCGGCCGCCGGTGTCCAGGATCTTCTGCTTGCCCGTGTAGAACGGGTGGCAGCTGGAGCACACGTCGGCGTGGATGACGCCGTTCTCGGCGGTGCTTCGGGTCTCGAAGGTGTTGCCGCACGTGCACGTCACGGTCGTGACGACGTACTTAGGGTGAATATCGGGCTTCATGCTTCTCCTCGCCTCGGAGCGGTCGCCGGGCGCTCTCCCCGGTGCCCGTCAGGTTGATCTGGGAGGCGTGAACCGGTACCGCAGCGGTTGCACTCCAAGTGTGCCAGATCCCCGAACGTGCCGAGGTCATCGGGCATTCCCGAGCCGGGGTCGCCGCGCCGCGGCGTACCTGAGAATCCGCAGCCCATCGCACGCATCCGGGGGGGAAGTGTTCCCCGCGTGGGCCGCCCCAAGCGCCCGCAATGAGCGTGCGCGGGTGACATCTCCTGACATGCGCATGGACGGGACTGCAGGGCGCGGCATGGCGCAACGGGCACGCCCACGCTGTCAGTGCGGGCGCCCACCGCGCTCCGCGTCGCGCTCGCCCTCGACGGCCGGACGATCGCGATGCGCGGCCTCGCCGACGGCGGCCGTCCTCGAGCCGCCGGGCGTCTCCGGTCGCGGAGGGACGCCTCCGCCGCGCGGTCAGGACGCGTTGCGGCCCAGGTAGGTCAGCACCGCCATGACGCGGCGGTGGCCGCCCTGGGCGGGCTGCAGTCCCAGCTTCATGAAGATGTTGGAGATGTGCTTCTCCACGGCGCCCTCGGTGACGACGAGCTTCTCGGCGATCGCCGCGTTGGAGCGGCCCTCCGCCATCAGCGCCAGCACCTCGTGCTCGCGGGGGGTGAGGGCGGCCAGCGGGTCCCCGGTGCGGCGGCGGCCGAGCAGCTGGCCGATCACCTCCGGGTCGATCACGGTGCCGCCCGCGGCGATCCGGCGCACCGCGTCGATGAAGTCGGCCACGTCGGACACCCGCTCCTTCAGCAGGTAGCCCACGCCCTCGGCGCCGCCGCCGATCAGGTCGGTGGCGTAGCGCTCCTCCACGTACTGCGACAGCACCAGGATGGGCGTGCCGGGCCGGCGGGCCCGCACCTCCAGGGCGGCGCGCAGGCCCTCGTCGGTGAAGGAGGGCGGCATCCGCACGTCCACGATGGCCAGGTCGGGTCGGTGCTCCTCCACCGCCGCCAGCAGGCCCGGCCCGTCGCCGACCCCGGCCGCCGTCTCGATCCCGGCGTCCGCCAGCAGCCGGACGAGCCCTTCCCGCAGCAGCACCGAGTCTTCGGCGATCACCACCCGCATGCCATCGATTATCGTCGCGCCCGGCCCCCGCCGGGCGCGGCCTACCACGTGCAGGGCAGGTCCGCGCGGACGACCGTGGGGCCGCCGACGGGGCTGTCGACGGTCAGCAGCCCGTCGATCGTGGCGGCGCGATCGGCCAGCCCCGCCAGCCCGCCGCCCGGACGCGCCACCGCGCCGCCCACGCCGTTGTCGGTGACCTCGACGACCACCCAGCCGTCCTCCCGGGCGACCCGCACCGTGGCGAGGGTCGCCCGCGCGTACTTGGCGATGTTGGTCAGGCACTCGGCGACGATGAAGTAGGCGATGCTCTCCACCGCGGCGGGCGGACGCTCCGGCAGGTCCACCGCGACCTCGACGGGCACCGGCGCCCGCCCGGCCAGCCCGGAGATCGCCGCGTCCAGGCCCCGGTCGCTCAGGATCGCCGGGTAGATGCCGCGGGCCAGGTCGCGCAGCTCGGCGATGGCCTCCTTGGTGCCCTGGTGCGCCTGCTCGATGAGCGCCCGCGCGCCCTCGGGGTCGTCGTCGAGCTTGGCGCGGGCGCGGCCGATGTCCATGGCCACCGCCAGCAGCCGCTGCTGCGCGCCGTCGTGCAGGTCGCGCTCGATGCGGCGGCGTTCGAACTCGGCGGCGTCCACCCCGCGCGCCCGGCTGGCCTGCAGCCGCTCGGTGCGGGCCCGCAGCTCGCGGTTCTCGGCCTGCGAGGCGCTGGGGCCGAGCAGCACCCGCGCCAGCACCGCGTGCCCGATCGCCAGCCCGCGCACGGCGTACAGGGACAGCGCCAGCATCACGAGCCCCACCGGCACCGCCGGCAGCGCGCCCAGCGGGTTCTGCACCCAGAACGACACGACCGCGAAGTTGACCTCCACGCCCCCGCCCGAGAACGCCGTGATCACCGGCAGGAACAGCAGCACGCCGGTCGCCGACCACATCGCCACCGCGGCGGCGAACTCCACCAGCGACAGCGGAAACCGCAGGAACAGGTAGACCAGGTCCTTCCAGGTCGCCGGATCGGCGGCCATGACCTTCAGCTTGGCCAGCGGGTCGCGCCCCCTCGGCAGCGGCCGGTACGGCGTCGGGATCTCGATCCCGAACGCCAGCCGCGCCAGCGTCCGCTCCAGCACCGCGGCCACCCGCCACAGCACCATCATCGCGGCGAGCATCGGGATGCCCACCCAGATGAGGACCAGCGCGGTGGACAGGGTCAGCCCCACGACCAGGCCGACGAACCAGGTGAGCCCGAACGCCAGGCTGACCGCCTGGTACACCGCCGACCGCCAGACCAGCCCGGACCGCGCCATGGGCAGCGGACGCCATGGCAGGTCAACGATCGAGGCCCCGCCGCCCCTCATCTCGCCCACATCGACCTCCGTCCCGGGTTCGCCGTCACGAGCCAGCCTGCCCGCGCGCCGATCCCGGGACCATGGAGCGCTCCGCCAGATCCGGGGTGGGGCTATCCCCACCCCGGTTCGGACGCGAAGCGACCGTCATGCCGGACGGCGGACGTCCCGGCCCCGCGCACGGACGGTCGGGAAGGGGGTGGTCGTCGCGCGCACCGCGACGACCCCCGTCACGCACGGGTCGGTGACTTCGCGGTTTCGAGGGGGCGCGCACGCCCCCGCGGCCTTCGGAAGGTCAGCGGTCGTCGGCGACCGTGGTCTTCTGGACCTGCAGCAGGAACTCGGCGTTGGACTTGGTCTCCTTCATCTTCTCGATGAGGAGCTCCAGCGCCTGCTGGGTGTCCAGGGCGTGCAGCACGCGGCGCAGCTGCCACACCACGCGCAGCTCCTCCGGCGGCATGAGGATCTCCTCCTTGCGGGTGCCGGACGCCTCCACGTCCACCGCGGGGAAGATCCGCTTGTCGGCGAGCTGCCGGTTGAGCTTGAGCTCCATGTTGCCGGTGCCCTTGAACTCCTCGAAGATGACCTCGTCCATGCGGGACCCGGTCTCCACCAGCGCGGTGGCGAGGATGGTCAGCGAGCCGCCGTTCTCGATGTTGCGGGCCGCGCCGAAGAACCGCTTGGGCGGGTACAGCGCGGTGGAGTCCACACCACCGGACAGGATGCGGCCCGACGCGGGCGCGGCCAGGTTGTACGCGCGGCCCAGACGGGTGATCGAGTCGAGCAGCACGACCACGTCGTGGCCCAGCTCCACCAGCCGCTTGGCCCGCTCGATGGCCAGCTCGGCGACCGTGGTGTGGTCCTCGGCGGGACGGTCGAAGGTCGAGTGGATCACCTCGCCCTTCACCGACCGCTGCATGTCGGTGACCTCTTCGGGCCGCTCGTCCACCAGCACCACCATCAGGTGGCACTCGGGGTTGTTCTTGGTGATCGCGTTCGCGATCGCCTGGAGCACCATGGTCTTGCCGGCCTTGGGCGGCGAGACGATCAGACCGCGCTGGCCCTTGCCGATCGGCGACACCAGGTCGATGATCCGCGTGGTGAGCACGTTCGGCTCGGTCTCCAGGCGCAGCCGCTCCTGCGGGTACAGCGGCGTCAGCTTGGAGAACTCGACGCGGTTCTTGGCCTGCTCGGGCTCCATCCCGTTGATGGTGTCGACCCGGACCAGCGCGTTGAACTTCTCCCGCCGCTCGCCCTCGCGCGGCTGCCGCACGGCGCCGGTGATGACGTCGCCCTTGCGCATGCCGTTCTTGCGGACCTGGGCCAGGGAGACGTACACGTCGTTGGGCCCGGCCAGGTAGCCGGTGGTGCGGATGAAGGCGTAGTTGTCGAGGATGTCCAGGATCCCGGCGACCGGGATGAGGACGTCGTCCTCGTTGATCACCGGCTCCTCGTAGCGCTCGCCGCGGCCCCGGCCGCGGTTGCGCTCGCGGAACCGGCGGCCCCGCCGGCGGCCGCCGCCCTCGTTGTCGTCGTCGGACGACTGGCCCGAGCCCTGGCCGCCGCGCTGGCGGCCCTGCTGGTCGCGGCCGTTGCGGCCGCGCTGGCGGCCGCCCTCGCGAGCGCCGTCGCGGCCCCCGTCGCGCCCGCTCTGGGTCTCGCCGTCCTCGCCGTCGGCCTTGCCGCTGTGCGCCGCGGCGGGCCGCTCGGCGTCGCGCTCGCGGTCGCCCTTGCCGTCGGCCTTGCCGTCGCCCTTGGCGCCGCCCTGGTCGGCCTTCTCGGCGGACTGGTCGCCCTTGTCGGCCTTGTCCGAGGCCCTGTCGGCGGGCTTGTCCGACGGCGTGTCGGACGCCTTGTCCGCGGCCTTGGCGGCCCCGTCGTCGGAGGTCTTGTCCGACGCGGCGTCCGCGGCGCCGGCGGTCTCGGTGCTGATGGTGGTCTGGCCCTCGGCGGCGTCGCGCTTGGCGGCGGACGAGCGGCTGCGGCGCGGGCGCTCGGTCTTGGTGGCAGCGGCTCCCTGCTCGCCCCCGGCCGAGCCCTCCGCCTGGGCGCCGCCCTGCTTCTCCTGGATGGCGGCGATGAGCTGGCTCTTGCGCATCCCGGTCGTGCCGGTGATGCCGAGGCTGGACGCGAGCGCCTTCAGTTCAGGAAGCACCATGGCCGAAAGGCCGGTGCCGGACCGGCGACGCCGGGGGGTGGCACGCTCCGCGGGGGCCTCGGTGTTCTCGCCGGCCTCGGCGGCAGGTGCCTTGCTCGTTGCGTCCGTAAGGAGTTCGCTGGATT
Source organism: Actinomadura rubrobrunea NBRC 15275 (assembly GCF_001552235.1). Lineage (NCBI taxonomy): Bacteria > Bacillati > Actinomycetota > Actinomycetes > Streptosporangiales > Thermomonosporaceae > Actinomadura > Actinomadura viridilutea. The sequence goes on from NZ_BCQU01000017.1 coordinate 56,862, forward strand.
CGCTCACTAAGGGTCCTTCCCAGGGAGCGGGTGTAGGCCGATTGGCGGCCAGGCAACCCGGTGGTGCGGCCCGGCGGGGGCGCCGAGTCGGGCTCCGCGGATCACGATGGGGCCGCGATCTGCGTTTTCTGGGCACAGCCAGATGATGGTCGAAACGGTTCTCGCGTCGTCCCCGCTACCGCCACGTCCGTAGTATCGCTGGAACGGCTGACAACGGGATGTCACGGTGTCGGGAAGCCTAGTACGCGGGACCGACACGACCGAAGGGCCGAACAGGTGACGCGTGGCTGACAAGCGCACGGCCCCGAACGGGGCATCTGGTGCGGCAATCAGCCTAACATCACCAGGGCGCACTGCTATTCCCCAGAGGTCGATGTCTTCGCATTTTACCTAGCTGGATCGTTGCACCCCGCCGGAGCGCCGCACCAGCCCCCATCCCCCTCGCGCGGCGTCACGGCCGTCCGGACGTCGGGATCCAGGAACGTCCGCGCCCTCTCAGGGCCGGATGCCGGGACCGTCGGAACCATCGGGCTGAACGCGGGCACCTTGGGGGGCGACGTCCAGCGGGTGTTTGTGCCACCCATTACCCACTTCCGGGCCCATCGAATCAACTTGTGATGCGGTTGTGAAGGCCAGGACAGTAGGACCTGCCCCTGAAATCACCGCGGGAACGCCCTTGGCGCGGAGTGTTTCCACCAACGCGGCCGATTCCGGCATGGCGGGAGCCCGGTACGACTGATGCAGGCGGTCCTCGGTCGCGTCCAGCAGCACCTCGGGGCCGAGCCCCTGGGTGAGCGCGGCGATGAGCAGGGCGGCGCGCCCCGCGTTGGCGGCGGCGTCGGCGTGCGGCACGCTGTCGGGCAGCAGCCCCCTCGCGCGCTCGGTGGCCAGCCGCGTCTCCGGCACGAACGCCACGACCTGCTCGACCTTGGGGTCGAGCCGGACGAGGCGGGGCCCCGACGGGGTGGTCCACGCGACCGTGAGGCCGCCCGCCAGGCACGGCGCGACGTTGTCGGGATGCCCTTCGATCTCGGTGGCCAGCGCCAGCGCCGCGTCGTCGTCCAGCAGGTGCCCGTGGGGGTGCAGGCGACGGGCGGCGACGACGCCCGCGACGATCGCGGCGGACGACGAGCCCAGCCCTCGGCTGTGCGGGATGCGGTTGACGCAGCGCAGCCGGAGCCCCGCCCAGTCCGTCCCGACGGCGGCGGGCGCGCGCTCGTCGATCGCCTCGAACGCCCGGCGCAGGGTGCTGACGATCAGGTGCCTCTCCCCGCGCTCGGCCACCTCGGCGCCCTCGCCGTCCACCTCGATGGACAGGCCGGTGAAGCGCCGGCCGTCGACGTCGACGTCCACCTCGACGTCGTCGTACAGGCTCAAGGCCAACCCGAGCGAGTCGAACCCGGGGCCGAGATTGGCGCTGGTCGCCGGCACCCGCACCCGCACCGGCCCCCGGGCCGTCCCGGCGCGGCTCACGCCAGGCCCAGGGCGGACGCGGCGGCGTGCGCGTCCACCTTCACCGTCGTGGGGGCGGGCGCGCCGGAGATCGCCCAGTCGGGGTCCTTGAGGCCGTTGCCGGTCACGGTGCACACCACTCGGGAGCCGCGCGGCACGATCCCCTGCTCGGCGGCCTGCAGCACCCCCGCCACGCTCGCCGCCGACGCGGGCTCGACGAACACGCCCTCCTCGCGGGCCAGCAGCCGGTAGGCGGCCAGGATCTGCCGGTCGGTGACGGCGTCGATCGCGCCGCCCGACTCGTCGCGCGCCGCGACCGCCAGGTCCCACGACGCCGGGTTGCCGATGCGGATCGCGGTCGCGATCGTCGACGGGTTGGCCACCGGCCCGCCGCGGACGAACGGCGCGGCCCCGCTGGCCTGGAAGCCCAGCATGCGCGGGGTCTTGGACGCGACGCCGTCGGCGGCGTACTCCTTGTAGCCCATCCAGTAGGCGGAGATGTTGCCGGCGTTGCCGACCGGCAGGCAGTGGACGTCGGGCGCGTCGCCCAGCGCGTCCACGATCTCGAACGCGGCGGTCTTCTGCCCCTGCAGGCGGAAGGGGTTGACCGAGTTGACCAGCGCCACCGGGTAGTCCACGGCGAGCTTGCGCGCCAGCTCCAGGCAGTCGTCGAAGTTGCCGTCCACCTGCAGCAGCCGGGCGCCGTGCACCAGCGCCTGCGCGAGCTTGCCCATGGCGATCTTGCCTTGCGGGACGAGCACCGCGCAGGTCATGCCCGCCCGCACCGCGTACGCCGCGGCGGACGCGGACGTGTTCCCGGTGGACGCGCAGATCACCGCCTTGGCGCCGTCCTCGGCGGCCTTGCTGATCGCCACCGTCATGCCGCGGTCCTTGAACGACCCGGTGGGATTGGCGCCCTCCACCTTCAGATGGACGTCGCAGCCGGTCAGCTGGGAGATCCGCGGGGCGGGCACCAGCGGCGTGCCGCCCTCCCGCAAAGTGATCACCGGGGTCCGGTCCGTCACCGGGAGCCGGTCGCGGTACTCCTCGATCAAGCCGCGCCACGCGCGGGCGGTCCCGTTCACTGTCGCTCCTTGGATGACCTGCGGTCTTGCGCAAAGTCTAGAGCCCCGGCACGGCCCGGGGCCGCTTGACGTGCCCGTTCGCACGGGCCTGTCCGGTGTCCGCCGCCAGGCGCGTCACCGCCTCGAGCGCGTCCGCCCGCGCGGGCGAGGCCGCCGCCCCGCGGCGGCCGCCCGTCCACCGCCGCCGCGGACGCTACTCGTCGGCCTCGACGCGCATGACGCTGGACACCTTCCGGACGATGTCGAGGCGGCGCAGCCCGTCCACCGTCGCCGACAGCGCGGCGTCCGGCGCGCGGTGCGTCACCACGACGAGCTTGGCGTCGTCCCCGAGCCCGACCTGCCGCACCGCCTGGATCGACACGCCGTGCCGCGCGAACTCCTCGGCGACCGTGGCGAGCACGCCCGTCTGGTCGGCCACGTCGAGCTGGATGTAATAGCGGGTGACGGTCTCCCCCATCGGCAGCACCGGCAGCTCGGCGTAGGTCACCTCGACCGGGCCGGACGCGCCGCCCACCAGGTTGCGGGCCACCGCGACCAGGTCGCCGAGCACCGCCGACGCGGTGGGCGCGCCGCCCGCGCCGGCGCCGTAGAACATCAGCGAGCCCGCCGACTCGGCCTCGACGAACACCGCGTTGTACGCCTCGCGCACGCTGGCCAGCGGGTGCGACCGCGGGATCATCGCCGGATGCACCCGGACCGACACGCCGCGCCCGTGGCGGCCGGCGCCGCCGTCCTCCGCGGGCACCCGCTCGCAGATGGCCAGCAGTTTGACCACGCTGTCCATCTCCTTGGCCCCGGCCACGTCCGCGCTGGTGACCTCGGTGATGCCCTCGCGGTGCACGTCGGCGGCGCTCACCGGGGTGTGGAAGGCCAGCTGCGCCAGGATCGCCGCCTTGGCCGCCGCGTCGAACCCCTCCACGTCGGCGGTCGGGTCGGCCTCGGCGTACCCGAGCGCCTGCGCCTCCTCCAGCGCCTCGTTGAACCCGGCGCCGTGGGTGTCCATCTGGTCGAGGATGTAGTTGGTGGTGCCGTTGACGATGCCGAGCACCCGGTGCACGTGATCACCGACCAGCGACTCGCGCAGCGGCCGCAGCAGCGGGATCGCCCCCGCCACCGACGCCTCGTAGTACAGGTCCGTCCCGTACTCGCGGGCGGCGGCGAACAGCGTCGCGCCGTCCTCGGCCAGCAGCGCCTTGTTCGCGGTGATCACCGACTTGCCGGACTTCATCGCCTCCAGCAGCAGCGTGCGGGCGGGCTCGATGCCGCCGATCACCTCGATGACGATGTCCACGTCGTCCCGGGTGACCAGGGTGTGGGCGTCGGTGGTGAGCAGCGCGGGGTCCACGCCCTGGCGGACCCGGTCCGGCCGCCGCACCGCGATCCCGGCCAGCTCCAGCGGCACGCCGACCCGTGCGGCCAGGTCGTCGGCCTGGTCGCGCAGCAGCCGCACCACCTCGGTGCCGACGACGCCGCAGCCGAGCAGCGCCACCTTCAGCCGCCGAGGCGTCCCCCGCCCAGGTTTCACACTCCTACCTCCGCATCCAGCCGCAACAGGTCCTCGTCGGTCTCCCGGCGGACGATGACCCGCGCCTCCCCGTCGCGCACCGCCACCACGGCGGGTCGGGGCACGTAGTTGTAGTTGCTGGCCATCGAGCGACAGTACGCACCGGTGGCCGCCACGGCCACCAGGTCGCCCACCGAAAGATCTTTCGGCAACCACAGGTCGCGCACGACGATGTCGCCGCTCTCGCAGTGCTTGCCGACAAGTCTGCTGAGCATGGGGGCCGCGTCGGACTCGCGGCTGGCCAACACGCACGTGTACTCGGCGCCGTACAGGGCGGTGCGGATGTTGTCGCTCATCCCCCCGTCCACCGAGACGTAGGTGCGCAGGCCCTCCACGTCCTTGACGGTGCCGACCTGGTACAGGGTAACGCCGCCCGGCCCCACGATCGCCCGGCCGGGCTCCACGGTGAGTCGCGGCATGGCCAGCCCGTACGCGCGGCACTCGCGCCCCACGATCTCCCTCAGCGAGTCGGCGATCGCCTTGGGGTCGTGCGGCTCGTCCCCCGGGACGTAGGCGATACCGTAGCCGCCGCCCAGGTCGAGCTCGGGCAGCTCCAGACCGTGTTCATCGCGAATCTTTACCAGCAGCTCGGCCAGCCGGTGCGCCGCCACCTCGAAGCCGTCGGTGTCGAAGATCTGCGAGCCGATGTGGGAGTGCAGCCCCACGAGCTCCAGCTGGCTGAGCGCCAGCACCCTGCGGACGGCCTCCAGCGCGGCCCCCGAGCTGCGGGAGAACCCGAACTTCTGGTCGTCGTGGGCCGTGGCGATGAACTCGTGGGTGTGCGCCTCGACCCCGGTGGTGACCCGCACCATCACCTTGGGCCGGACGCCGCGCTCCTGGGCGAGATAGCCGAGCCGCGCGATCTCCTCGAAGGAGTCGACGACGATGCGTCCGACCCCGGCGTCCAGCGCCTTCTCCAACTCGGCGAGGGACTTGTTGTTCCCGTGAAAGGTGATGCGTTCGACCGGGAAGCCCGCCGCCAGGGCCACGGCCAGCTCGCCCCCCGAGCACACGTCCAGCCCCAGCCCCTCCTCGTGGAGCCAGCGCGCGACGGCCGTGCACAGGAACGCCTTGCCCGCGTAGTGCACCTCCCCGTCATGGAAGGCGGCCGCGTACTCCCGTGCGCGCGCCCGCACGTCTTCCTCGTCGTAGACGAACAGGGGCGTGCCGAACCTCTCCGCCAGCTCCCGCACGTCGACCCCGCCCACGTGCAGCACGCCGTTCTCCCGCTTGGCGCTGCGCGGCCAGATCCGGGGCTCCAGCGCGTTCAGATCGTCCGCCGGGGGCAGCGGGTGTTCTTCGGGCAGGACGTCGGCGTGCCTCGGTCCCGCGGGGTGCACTCTGCTCATATCCGCTCTCTAGGGGTCTCACCGATCACGTTCAGGCCGTTGCCGAGGGCGATGCGCGCGGCCTCCGCCAACGTCACCCGGGCCGCGTGCACCGCCCCGGGTTTCTCCTCGCCCTTCGGCAGCGCCGGGCACCGCTCGTGCACGTCGTGATAGGCACCGGCCAACCGTTCCAGATAACGCTTCAACGGCCGGGATCCTTGCCGGGCGCGCGCCGGCAGCTCGGCCAGCACCCCGATGAGCGCGAGCTCCTCCTCGGCGTCCAACCCCACGGGCTCCCCCGGATCCACCCCCAGATCCTTGGCCTGCCTCCGCACGGCCGCCGCACGCGCGTAGGCGTACCGCACGCAGAACCCGGGGTTGTCGAACGTCCGAGGCCACTCCGGCCACGGCGCGCCGCCGCCGACGGGCGGGGCGGCCCCGTACCGGGGCCCCTCCTCCACGATGCTGGTCAGCAGAGCCTCGGGCCTCGCCACACGGACCGTGACGAACCCCCGGTCGACGCCGATCTCGGCGATCCCCGGCGCGTCCTTGAGCCGCTCCGCCACGACCCGCGCCGGTATCCCCTTGCGCAGCGCGACCGGGCTGGCGTACCGGCCCGGCCCCACGCAGCGGAGCGCCACCTCGCCGGGGTCGGCCCCGGCGGCGGCCGCGAGGGCAGCGCACACATCGGCTGGAGTCACCCTCGTGAGACTATCTGACCACTATTTGGACACCGCGGCCAGCTTCCGCACCGTCTGGATCAGATGGTTGGGGTCGAACGGCTTGGTCACGTAGGCGTCCACGCCGATCTCCTCCCCCCGCCGCACGTCGTACTCCTGCGCCCGTGCTGTGATCATCACGACCTTGATGTGGCTCGTCGCCGGATCCTGCCGCAGCCGCACCGCGGTCACCCACCCGTCCAGCCGCGGCATCATCACGTCCAGCGTGATCACATCCGGCCCGACCTCGCGCACCTTGTCCAGGCAGTCCTGCCCGTCCACGGCCGTCGCGACCTCGAACCCCTCCAACTGCAGGTTCACGGCGATGAGCTGACGGATCACCTCATCGTCGTCCACGACCAGCACGCGTCCCAGTGGCTCGGTCACGGCCACGAAGGTAGTCGACTCCCCCCGTCCGCGCACGAAGAACGCTTAGGTGCGCGTCAGCCCGCCAATCCTGGTAGCCTTTACTCGCACCGAGCGCCCGCCCCCTTAGCTCAGGGGATAGAGCAACGGCCTCCGGAGCCGTGTGCGCAGGTTCGAATCCTGCAGGGGGCACCCAGAGGCGACCAGCCAGAACCCCGGTCGACCAGGCACAACGCCTGTCACCGGGGTTTCGTGCATCGGCGGCCGAGCGCCGCCGGAAGCCGCCGTGCGTCGGCGCCCCAGAGCATGCGCGGAACGGGGCAGGACCCCCTCCCACCAGCCCAAGTGATGGGGCCCGGCCCGAAACCCGACTCCTCCGCGCCAAGAGCGGCATTCATCCGCCCGCACCAGCGCCAGTCGTCAGCGTTGGATCTTTTGCAGCATCTTCCTGCCATCCCCCCGCCCGCTCGGCCACAACATCGGCGCAACCCCCAACTCCCCCCACACACAAGACCTCTACGTGACAGAGGTCATAGGGTCTGCGTGCGGGTAGCTGCACCGGTGCCGCCGTCAGCACCTTCGCTTGCGTCTTGTCTATGCCCTGCCGCAGCTTGGACGGCTGGCACTCGAGAACAACCGGCCAGTTTCCCGTGTTGTGGCCTGGGACAACTGGCAGAGCATGTCCGAGACAGGTGACACCGCAGGCGACCGTAGAGCGCCGCATACCGCGCCGCGTTCCATATGTGGTCCAGGCTGGATGCGGCGCGGGCACGGGGTCCCCGGCGCGCATCGCCGCATGGCCGGGCTTGCCGATCAGCGCCCCGGTCCGCTCGGGGACGGGCCGCCGCCCATGACGAGTGGGGCGTCGAGCCGGACGAGCTTCTCCTCCGGCGGCGGATCGGCGTCGGTCGGCGTGTGCACGGACGCGCGCAGGCGACCGAGGTGTGCAGGTTGCGCCCGACGACCATGGCGACCCGCGGCCGATAGCGGGATCGCGTCGAACCAGTCTCCGCCCGCGTGGGGGTGAAAGCTGGGCCGGTTCACGCCACGTGGCGGCCGGCGGATCCTAGACAGGTAATTAGCTAATTGCCATAATACCTTCGTGCTGGATGTCGAGCTGGTCAAGGCACTGGCCAACGACAAGCGTCTGCTGATCCTCGAGTGGCTGCGCGACCCCGAGCGGCACTTCCCGCCGCAGCGCGACGGCGACCTGGTGCGCGACGGGGTCTGCTCGCTGTTCATCGCCCAGAAGCTGGGGGTGTCCCAGCCGACCTGCGGCGAGCATCTGCGCGTGCTCGCCCAGGTCGGGCTGATACGCGGCAAGAAGATCAAGCAGTGGGTCTTCTACCGGCGCGACGAGGATCGGATCGCACAGGCCAAGGAGTTGCTGAGCGGTGAGTGGTGAACTGGACGGCACGATCGCGGCTCCCGCAGAGAGCCGGTCCGGTCTCTACGAGCGTTTGATCGCGGACCTGGACGGCGCCGGGGCGCGCTACCGGCTGATCGACCATCCGCCCGAGGGACGCACCGAGGCGGTCAGCGCCCTGCGCGGGAACGACGTGTCCCATGCCGCCAAGTGCCTCATCGTCATGGTCAAGATCGGCAAGAGGCAGACCCGGTACGTGCTGGCCGTGGTGCCCGGTGACGCCCGTCTGGATCTGCAAGTGGTCAAGGAGCTCTTCGCGGGGACTTACGCCGCCTTCGCCAGCCGTGAGAAGGCCGAGGAACTGGCCGGCAGCCCCAGCGGAACCGTGCTGCCCTTCAGCTACCACCCCGACCTGGAGGTCATCGCCGATCCGGCGTTGTTGAAGGCGCCGGAGCTGTTCTTCAACGCGGCCCGGCTGGACCGCTCGATCGCCCTGGCCACCGACGATTACGTCCGACTCGCCAACCCCCGCCTCGCTCCTATCACCCTCTCCTGATCTGGGTGCCCCGAGGGGCGCGAATTGCTGTGCACTGGGAGGAAGCCGTGCCGCAGGCCGACTATGTCATTCACTACGAACCGCTTTTCAACGTCCTGGAGACCATGGACGTGCAGGCTCTGATCGACCAGGTCGATGAGCCCTGGTACAACCAGACCCTCGTCCAGGTCGGGGACGTGTGGGTCCGGCTGGGTGTCATGCAGGGCGAGTTCCACTGGCACAAGCATGACGAGCAGGACGAGTTCTTCTTTGTTTTGGACGGCAAATTCCTCATCGAATTGGAGGGGGCCGACACCGTCGAACTCGGACCCCGCCAGGCGTTCACCGTCCCCGCCGGAATGTTGCACCGGCCCGTCGTCCCGGTCCGCAGCGCCGTCCTGATGATCGAGAAGGCGGGGGTCAAGGCAACCGGCGACTGACGCAACGGCCCTACCGGGTCGCATGCGCCCTGCGGGGTCAGGTGTCGTCGAAGAGGCGGAGGCGGTGGGCGGTGGCGGCGGCCTCGCCGCGGCCGGTGACGCCCAGCTTGGCCAGGATGTTGGACACGTGCACGCTCACCGTCTTCACGCTGATGAAGAGCTTCTCGCCGATCTGCCGGTTGGTGTATCCCGCGGCCAGCAGCCGCAGCACCTCCGTTTCGCGATCGGTCAGCTTCAGGCGGTCCAGGGCGCCGTCCTGGGACGGGGCGTCCGGACTGAGCGTGAGATGCGCGTTGCGCGCCAGCACCTGGGCCTCCTCGAGCAGCGGCGCGGCGCCGAGGCGTTCGGCGGTTTCGGCGACGGTCCGCAGCCGGTCCGCCGCGCCGTGACGGTCTTTGGACGCCAGACAGCGTTCCGCAGCTCGAAGACGAGCGCAGGCGGCGTCATACGGCCGCTCTAGGCGATCCCAGTCGTCCGCCACCTGATCCCAGGCGTCTCCGGTGAGTTCGGCGGTGACGTGTGCCGCGTACTGCGCGCGCAACGGGGAGTCCGTGGGGAGACGGGTCAGAGCGGCGCGCAGCTCGGCCGTAAGGCGATCCTGCTGGGACTCGGTGGTCACCGGGCGGAGCAGTGCGGCGATGCGGGCGGCGGTCATCAGGAGGGGCCAGGCCGCGGCATCGTCGGCGGCGGCCAGCGCCTCTACGAGGACATCGCAGGCGTGTTCGGGCCGGTCGTCGTGGACGGCCAGCCAGGCCTGGAGCGCGGCGGTCTGCGGGCGGGACGGTCCGCCGCGCATCAGGGCTTCCGCCGATGCGGTCTCGGCGCGAACAGTCTCCCACTGGCCGCGCACCAGGGCCGTTTCCGCCAGGAGATGGTGCAGATCGGCGGCCACGGCTCCTTGCAGGTCGAGTTCGAGGGCGGAACGGAGCACCGTCTCCGCGTCGTCCCACTCGCCCATTGCGATGAGCGCCGCGCCGCGGCGGGCCGTCAGCAGGGCGCCGATGGTGCGGTCCAGGCCGGCCCGGTGGGCGGCGGCGAGACCTTCCCGGGCGGCATCGCACGCGTCAGGGTGCCGGCCGAGGGTGTTGTGGGTCAGGGCGATGTTGAGGCAGGCGCGGGCGACGCCGACGAAGTCGTCGTGGTCGCGTGCCAGGTCGCGTGCGCGGCCGAGGACGCGCAACGCTTCGTCGTGGTCGCCGGTGCCGGTGAGGGCCCAGCCCAGGGTGATGCAGGCGTTGGTCTCCAGTGCGGTGTCGCCGTGCTCGGCGGCCAGCCGGGCGGCCTCCGCCGCGGCGTCGCGTCCGCGTTCGGCCGCACCGTGCATGGTGAGCACGGCCGCGCTCAGGTTGAGGACGTGGGCGCGCGCCGGCCCGGTCACGGCGGGCAGCAAGGCCTGCGCCTCGTGGACGGCGGTGAGCGCGCCGTCGCGGCCGAGGTTCTGCAGGGCCAGGCCGCGCTGGCCGTGCAGCACCGCGACCCGTGCGGGCTCGTGGACGGGGTCCGCCTCGGCGAGCGCGCGGTCGATCAACTCGAGTGCCCAGAGCGGTTCCCCGGCCCAGTTCGCGGCCGCGGCGGCCGACTCGTACAGGGTGAGCCGGTCGGTTCCGTACCGCTCGGCCTCGGGCACCCGGGGCCATAGTTCCAGGGCGCGTTCGAGCAGTTGCGCCTGTTCGGCGTGGGCGGAGAGCCGCTCGGCGACGCGTGCCGCCTCCAGCGTGGCCGCCAGCGCCTCCGCGGCGGCGCCCGCACCGTGCCAGTGGAAGGCGAGCTCCGCGGCGTACCGGTCGGGCGGGACGAGTCCGCTGTCGGCGCGGAGCGCCTCGGCGTACGCGCGGTGCAGGCGTTTGCGCTCGGCGGGCAGCAGTTCCCCGACGACCGCTTCCAGGATCAGCCCGTTCGGGAACGCGTAGTGATCGTCCTCGGGGATCAGGACGCGGGCCTGGGCGGCGGCGCGCAACGCGTCCAGCAGCTCGACCTCGGGCAGCCCGGACGCGGCCGCGAGCAGGCCGTGGGGCACGCGGCGACCTCCCACCGCGGCCACGTCCACCAGCCGCCGCGCCTGCTCGGGCAGCTCGTGGACGCGGGCCAGGAGCAGGTCGCGCAGCGAGTCCGGCAGGGCCCCGTCCGCGGCGTGCGCGAGTTCCAGCGCGTACAGGGGGTTGCCGCCCGAGCGCCGGTAGACCCGGTCGGCGAACGCCGCGTCCTTCGCCTGGATCAGTTCGGCCGTCTCGGTCCGCGACAGCGGCTCGAGCGTCGCCCGGTGCACCCGGTCCAGGCGGGCCCAGCGGGCGAGGAACCGGCGCACCGGGTGCCCGGCGTCCAGGTCCGCGTGGCAGGTGACCACGAGCAGCACCGGGGCGGGACGGGGCGCCCGGACCAGCACCTCCAGCAGGTCGCGGGTGGACCGGTCGGACCACTGCAGGTCGTCGATCAGCAGCGCCGTGGGACGCCGTGCGCCGAGCCCGCGCATCAGCGCGGTGAACAGGTCGAACAGCCGGGCCCGCGGGTCGGGGCCGCGCTGGTCGGGATCGAGCTCGGGCAGCAGCCGCAGCAGCCCGTCCACGCCGGGCAGCAGCCGCCGCAGCTCGCCGGGGCCGGGGTCCTCCACGAGCTGGCGGAGCACCGCGGTGACCGGCGCCAGCGGCAGGCCCTCGGCGCCCATCTCGACGCACGGGCCGTGCAGCACCCGCATTCCGGCGTCCCCGAGGTCCGCTCCGACCTGCTTCAGAAGGCGGGTCTTGCCCATCCCGGGCAGGCCGGTCACCAGCACCGCGTGCGGATCGCCGCGTCGCGCCTCCCCGGCGGCGCGCATGACGACCCCTAGGACGTCCCGGCGTCCCACGTACGCGGTCACGCCCGGAGTCTAAGGCACCTCAGCCCGGATCTAAGGCGGCGAATAGGACATCGCCCCGAAGTGCGGCGTCCCCGCTCAGCGCGAGGCTCGAAGCGTCGGTCATCCGGCCGCCGTTGGAAGGAGCAACGCCGTGACTGTGCAGAACGCCACCGTCCCCGGGCAGTCGGGGGCCGTGGATCCGCGCCGCTGGGGCGCGCTGGCCATCGTGCTGATGGCCGTGTTCATGGACTTGGTCGACATCACCGTCGTGATGGTGGCCGCCCCGGTCATCCAGGCCGACCTGGGCGCCGGCAACGCCGCCGTGCAGTGGATCATCGCCGCCTACGCGCTCGGCCTCGGGCTGCTGCTGATCACCGGCGGGCGGCTGGGGGACGTCTTCGGCCGCAAGCGCCTGTTCCTGGCCGGTGTCGCCGGCTTCACCGCGGCCTCCGCCGCCTGCGGGCTCGCCCAAAGCATCGGCATGCTGATCGCCGCGCGCGCCGTCCAGGGAGCCGCCGCGGCCATGATGGTGCCGCAGGTGCTCGCCACCATCCAGGTGGTGTTCCCGCGTGAGGAGCGCCCCAAGGCGCTGGGCCTGTACGGGATGGTGAACGGGCTCGCGGCCGCAGCCGCGCCGATCGTCGCGGGCCTGCTGGTCGGCAACGACGTGTTCGGTCTGGCGTGGCGCTCGGTGTTCTGGGTGAACGTGCCCATCGGCGCGGCCACCCTTGTAGGGGCCGCCGCGCTGATGCGCGAGTCCCGCTCGCCTCGGCCGCCCCGCCTCGACCTGCCGGGCGTGGTGCTGGTGACCGCCGCCCTGCTGCTGGTGCTGTACCCGCTGATCCAGGGGGCCGAGCTGGGCTGGCCGGTGTGGGTGTGGCCGGTCATGGGCGCCGCCGTGCCCGTCTTCGCCGTGTTCGCCTGGCTGCAGGCGCGCCGCGAGCGCGGCGGCGGTCAGCCGCTGGTCCCGATGTCGCTGTTCCGGAGCCGGTCGTTCGTGGCGGGGCTGGCCGTGACCGTCGCCATGTTCTCCTCGATCACCGCCCTGTTCCTGGTGCTCACCCTGCAGCTGCAGCAGGGCCACGGCTTCTCGGCGCTGCGGGTCGGGCTGACCTTCCTCGCCTGGCCGGTGGGCCTGGCCGTCACGTCCGGTCTGGCGGTGCGCCTGGCGGCCACGGCGGGCCGCCGTCTGCTGGCCGTCGGGGCGGTCGCGCTGACCGCCGCGATGCTCCTGCTGATCGGCGCGATCGCCATGGCGGGGGACGACCTGGGCGCCCCGCACCTGCTGCCCGGGCTGCTCCTCGGCGGCACCGGGTTCGGGCTGGTCGCCCCGATCCTGGTCGACATCGTGCTGTCGGCCGTGCCCGCCGAGGACGCCGGCGCCGCCTCCGGGGTCGTCAACACCGTCATCCAGGTCGCCGGGGCCACCGGGGTCGCCGTCGTCGGCGCCCTGTTCACCACGCTGCTGGCCGACAGCGGTGACATCGACCACGCCGCCCGGTGGGCGCTCGGCTACACCGTGGCCGCCTTCGCCGTCGGCCTCGCCCTCGTCCGCGCGCTGCCCTCGCGGGCCCGCCGGCAGTAGCGCCGGGCGATCGCGGCACCACCGCTTCCGTCACTTCGCGACTTCAAGGAAGGACGCATCATGGCCACCTTCGCCACCGCAGAGGGCGTCCGCGAAGAGCACGTCGTCGTGGCTCGGCCCACCGGGTGCCGGACCGCCCGGTTGAGCTTCGACAACGGTCTGGAGCGGGCCTCGCTCCGTTCCGACGCCTCCGCCGCCGGACTGATGGACGCGCGGTTCGGCAGCCCGCTGCCGACCGTGTGGGCGGCCGACGCCAATGTGCACGTGGTCTACCCGACCGGTGCGCGGCTGCTGCGCCGTCCCCGCCCGTCCGCCATCGTCCTCAGCCCGTCCGTGACGTGGGCGCTGGACTTCCACGGCGGCGTGTCCCACGTGGACGCCGACCTGCGCGGCCTCGACCTGCGCTCGGTCACGCTCCACTCCGGCGCCGCCCGCCTGCGCCTCGTCCTCGACGCTCCGGCCGAGACCCGCGTGATCCGCCTGGCCTCGGTCACGGACCTGCGGATCGAACGTCCCGCGCAGGTGCCCGTCCGCCTGGAGGCCGCCAAGGGCATCACCCGCGTCCGCCTCGACGACGAGTGGTACGGGGCGGTCGGCGGCGGGCTGACCCGGTCCACCCACGACTCCGACGCCCCCGGCTACCGGCTGATCATCGCGCGCGGGGCCGACAAGGTCACGGTGACGTCCTCGTGAACCGCCGCGCCTTCCTGAAAGCCGGGCTCGTCGCCGCGCCCACCGCCGCGGCCGCCGGCGCCGGCGGCGTCGGCCGGTGGTGGGCCGGCGCCGACCTGAACACCGCCGGCAGGATCCGCTTCGTGAACCGGCTGGCCGTCCCGCCGCTGGCACGTTCCCGCCGCGACGCCGCGGGCCGCCGCGTGTTCGACCTGCGCGCGGCGGCCGGGCGGCACCGCTTCCGCCCCGGCCGCCCGACGCCCACATGGGGGATCAACGGCCCGCACCTGGCGCCGACGCTGCGGGCCGTCCGCGGTGAGACCGTGCTGATCCGGTTCCGCAACGACCTGCCGGAGACCACCACCCTCCACTGGCACGGCATGCACCTGCCCGCCGCCATGGACGGCGGCCCGCACCAGCCGGTCGAACCGGGCGCCACCTGGTCGCCCACTTGGACGATCGACCAGCCCGCCGCCACCCTCTGGTACCACCCGCACCCCCACGGCCGCACCGCCGCGCACGTCTACCGCGGCCTGACGGGCGTGTTCATCCTGGACGAGCCGGAACCGCCGCAGCTGCCGCACCGGTACGGCATCGACGACATCCCCGTCATCGTCCGCGACATCAACCTCACCGGCGGAAACCGGTTGGACGAAGGGGAACGGTTCCAGGCCGGCGTCGGCATCGTCGGCGAGCTCGTCACCGTGAACGGCACGCTCGCGCCGTACCTGCCGGTGACCGCCCAGCGGATCCGGCTGCGCCTGCTCAACGCCTCCGCCTCGCGGATCTACCGGTTCGGCTTCGCCTCCGGGAGGCCCTTCACCCTGGTCGGGACGGACGGCGGCCTGCTGCCGGCACCGCACGGGACCACCCGAGTGCAGCTCAGCCCGGGCGAACGCGCCGAGATCGTCGTGGACATGCGGCCGGACGAACGGGACGTGCTGCGCAGCTTCCCGCCGCGCACCGGCCTCAACTTCTGGGACCGGCGCCTGACCGGCGGCGACGACACCCTCGACGTCCTCCAGCTGCGCGCCGCGCCGCGGCTCGACCCGTCACCGCCGATCCCGGCCCGCCTCGCCGAGGCGCCTCGGCCGGCCGCCCCGGACACGCCGCCGGACCGCACCTTCGAACTCGCCAAGTACACGATCAACGGCAAGACGATGGACATGAACCGCATCGACTTCGCCGTCGCCCACGGCAGCACCGAGGTGTGGGAGGTCACCGCCATCGACGGCAGCCCCCACAACTTCCACGTCCACGACGTGCAGTTCCAGGTCCTGTCGGTCGGAAACGAGCCGCCGCCCCCGGACTTGCGCGGCTGGAAGGACACGATTCACACGCCGCCGAACGTCCCGATCCGGATCGCCATGCGCTTCCGCAGCCACCCCGACCCCGCGGCGCCCTACATGTTCCACTGCCACATCCTCAACCACGAAGACCGAGGACTCATGGGCCAGTTCGTCGTCACGCCCCAAGGACAACCCCCGCGCGCCGCAGTGCTCTCCTCCCACCAGCACTGAAGTTGTGGTAGTGCCGGACCGCGTCGGGAACCTCCGGACGCGGGGAGTCGTAGAGGCCGACCAGCGCGATGAGCTGGAGGCCGGCCTCGGCGTCCTCCCGGCGCCGCGGCGCGTCGGCGCCGGGAGGCAGGTCGCGGACGCCGACGGCCCAGCGGGCTCCACCGCTCGTCGGATCAGCGAGCGGCTCGCCACACATTCCTGATGCGCTGCCGGCGGATAACCGGCTCGGTTTCCTCCTTCCCGGTCACAGGTGGTGGCGGAGGTGGAGGTCGTCCGGGAAGGGGGCGAGATAGGTCTGGTCGGCGAGGTAAGAGAAATGTTCACCTGCGGCGTGGTGGTGCAGAAGGGCGATCGGGACGCTCAGCGGCGCCGTCCCGTTCCGATAGGCCTCGATCGCGTTGAGGATGTCGTGACGCCGCACCGCGTCGAGGCGACCGCCGACAAAGCCCAGCGCATGCTGAAGGGCATTCACATGACGGCCCCGCCCCGCCCGAATGGCGAGCGTTGCAACGAACACACGGCGATAGTCGGCCTCCACTTCCGTGGGGTCGCGTTCTCCCGCGCGGGCGACGATGCGGCCGATCCGGCGGTAGCCGTCCGGGTGATGCGCAAGAAGCTGCAGTTTGTGGCGGCTGTGGAAGGCGACCAGATCGCGGGCGCACCAGTCCTCAGCGAAGAACGCGCGCAGCCGGGCGTGGGCGAACACGCGCTCGATGAAGTGCTCGCACAGGACCGGGTCGTGAAGCCGTCCGTCCTCCTCCACGGGCAGATCGGGCAAGGCCTCCCGGATCCGGGCGGCGAACACGCCACTGCCGTCGCGGTCGACCGGCTGCCCGTCGGTGCGCTCCCCCGGCCCTCCGGACGCGAAGCGGGGCAGCTTCAGCAGCCCGCAGCTGGGCGACCTGCCCTTGAACACGTAGCCGTCGACGTTCTCCAGGTCGAGGACACGCTGGTCGGCGAGAGCGTGCATGGCCGCCGTGTGATCGGCGGTGCCGTCCCTGGTACGGATGTGCCCGTCGGTGTGCAGGCGCATGGCGGGACGGGGCGCGCCGAGCCCGATCTCCATCTCGGGGCAGACGGGCACCCAATCGACGTGCCGGAAGAGCAGCCCGGTGAGGAAGCGGTCGCGGCTGTGCGCGCCGTTGTAGCGGACGGGGGCTCCGAGCAGGCAGCTGGAGACGGCGAGCCGCGGGCGCGGATGCTCCGCGGCGACACTCCCCGCCGCAACAGGCGCGTTCATGGCACTTCTCGCAGCCTCCGCATGGCGGCACACGACTGAGGTGTCTCCATGCGGGTGGCAAGTCCCCCCTTTCTCTCACGCTATGCCTGTCGTCCCGAGGGCGGACGCTGCGGGTCGTATCCGGGCGGCGGGCCGCCGACCGCTGCCGGCTTGCAGGCGCTTTCGCCGGGTATGGGGCGCCTCGGGGGACTGTGTATGGCTGAGACTGCTGGTCGTCTGTGCCTGGTGACGGGGGCAACCGGCTACATCGGTGGTCGACTGGTGCCCCGCTTGCTGGACGCCGGGTTCCGGGTGCGGTGCATGGCGCGATCAGCCAGGCGGTTGCGCGACTATCCGTGGGCCGCCGCGGTGGAGATCGCCGAAGCCGACGCCACGGACCCGGACTCCACCCGCCGGGCCCTGGACGGGGTGGACGTCGCGTACTACCTGATCCACGCGATCGGCGGCCGGGGCGGGTTCGCCGAGACCGACCGCCGCGCGGCCCGCACCTTCGCCGCGGCCGCCCGCGACGCCGGGGTGAAGCGGCTGATCTACCTGGGCGGCATGGAGCCGGAGGAGGGCGCGTCACCGCATCTGCGGTCACGCGCGGAGGTCGGCCGGATCCTGCTGGACTCGGGCGTGCCGACGGTGTGGCTGCGCGCCGCGGTGATCATCGGCTCGGGGTCGGCGTCGTTCGAGATGCTGCGCTACCTGACCGAACGGCTGCCGGTGATGGTCACCCCCCGCTGGGTGCACTCGCGGGTCCAGCCGATCGCCGTCCGCGACGTGCTGCACTACCTGATCGGGGTCGCCGACCTGCCCGCAGATGTCAACCGCGGCTTCGACATCGGCGGCCCGGACGTGCTGTCCTACGCCGACATGATGCGCCGCTACGCCGCCGTCGCCGGTCTCCGGCGGCGGATCATCATCCCGGTCCCGGTGCTCAGCCCGTGGCTGTCGAGCCTGTGGGTCGGCGGCATCACCCCGGTGCCGGGCCGCCTGGCGCGCCCGCTGGTGGAGTCGCTCCGCAACGAGGTGATCTGCCGCGAGCACGACATCGCCCGGTACGTCGCTCCGCCCCCGGAGGGCCTGACCGGTCTCGACCTGGCGGTGTCGCTGGCGCTGCGCCGCGTGCGGGAGGCCGACGTCGTCACGCGCTGGTCGTCGGCGAGCGTGCCCGGCGCCCCCAGCGACCCGCTGCCCACCGACCCGGACTGGGCCGGAGGCAGCCTCTACACCGACGAACGGTCCCGGGACGTGGCCGCCCCGCCCCGCTCGCTGTGGGAGATCATCGAGGGCGTCGGCGGCGAACGCGGCTGGTACTCCTTCCCGCTCGCCTGGCGTGTCCGCGGCTTCCTCGACCGGCTCGTGGGAGGCGTGGGCCTGCGCCGGGGCCGCCGCGATCCGCGCCGTCTGAGGGTCGGGGAGACGGTCGATTTCTGGCGGGTGGAGGAGATCGAGCCCGGACGGCTGCTCCGGCTGCGCGCCGAGATGCGGCTGCCCGGCCTGGCGTGGCTGGAGCTGGGCGTGTCCCAGCACGACGGCCGCACCCGCTACACCCAGCGGGCGCTGTTCCACCCGCGCGGCCTGCCCGGTCACCTGTACTGGTGGGCGTCCAAACCGTTCCACAACCTCGTCTTCGGCGGCATGCGCGACGGCATCGCCCAAGCAGCTGAGCAGGCCGCCGCGGCGTCCTTCGCCCGCTCGGAAAGGCGGAAGCCCGCCTCCCGCAGAGCGAGCCGCTCCGGATAGCGTCCTCGGTCGGGACGGATCGTCAGGGCTGGAGCCAGGGCGTTCAGTCCGGGCGCCCTTCGGTCAAGGAACCGAATGAGAATGCGCGGCGCGTTCCTCGGCTTCACCGGCCTGTGGAGGCCCGACTTCCACGCCCCACTTCACGCCCGCCGTCGAGATCGGCTGGCGGCTGGCCCGCCACGCCTGGGGCCGCGGCTACGCCACCGGGCCCCACAGTGCCCTCGCCCACGGCTTCACCGTCGCCGGTCTGAGCGAGATCGTGTCGTTCACCGCCGTCCCCAACCAGCGCTCCCAAGCTGACCAGGTCGATCAGGTCCCCTTTCGGGACGGCGCGCACGGGCGCCGAGGTCACGCAGGTGATGCCCCTCGCCCGGCGTGCGGTGCCAGCCGCACCGGCCGCGACCCTGGCGGTGGTCCGCGGGCTGTCCCGCACGGTTTCATGCGCGCATTCTTAGCCGTGAGGTTCTGGATCGCCCTGGTGATACGGCGTCTGGCGTAGCCAGGCGCGGATGCGACCGGTGGAGTGGCACTGATCCCGCTAGGAGGGCATTGGGGCGGGTGTCCGTTGGGAGGTGATCGCGGGCGTCCGCTGGTCACACCTGGTGTGCGACGGCGTTGTCCCCCGTGCGAGCTACCGGCGAATGTCCACTGTGCGGTGACGATCTGCGGGCGGTCGATTCCATAGCGTTCAGTCATCGCCGCGGCGCTTCGGGCGCATCCCCTCTCGCACCGCCGCGTGAATCAAGGGTCGGATTGTTCGTCGGAGGACATGATGCTGGGCAAGTTCAAGGCGTCCGCTGTGGCCGCGCTGTGCGTCACCGTGGTCGGTGCGGGACTCACCGGCTGCAGTGACGAGTCGCTGGAGAACTGGGACCCGCTCGCCTCCGAATCGCGGAAGGCCGAGGTCGACCGGTTCACCGGCACCAAGAAGATCGACGTCGGCGGGAAGTCGGTGAACGTCTCCTGCGCGGGCGGGTATGCGGACGGCACGCCGGTCGTCGTCCTGCTGCCCGGAGCGGGCGACGGCCTGGACAAGATGGCGCCCCTGCAGAAGACCTTGAGCGAGAAGCACCGGGTCTGCTCCTACGACCGGCTCGGCGCCGGCGCGAGCGACCAGCCGGACGGCCCGCAGGACTTCGCCGCCGTCGGCAAGACGCTGACCGGCGTGCTCGACCGGGTCGCCGGTGACGGTCCGGTCGTCCTGGTCGGTCACTCGCTCGGCGGGCTGATCGCCGCCAGGTACGCCCCCGACCACCAGGACAGGGTCAAGGGACTGGTCCTGTTGGACGCCACCCCTCCCACGATGGGCGGCGACATCAAGAAGGCGATCCCCGAGTCCGCCACGGGTCCCGCGGCCCAGCTGCGGGCGCAGAACCTCGCGATGGTCCAGGGGAACAACCCGGAGAAGCTCGTCATCGCCGACGGGGAGGTCCGTTCCGCCGGCGGCATCCCGGTGGAGGTGGTCAAGCATGGGAAGCCGTACCTCGCGGCCGTCCCTCAGTACGGGCAGCGCCTGGAGCACGCCTGGTCCGAAGGCCAGCGCAAGTGGCTCGCGCTGTCCAGCCGCAGCAAGCTGACCACGGCGGCCAAGAGCGAGCACTACATCTACGTCGACCAGCCCGATGTCGCCGTCCAGGCCGTCGAGCGCGTCGCCGCGCAGGCCGCCAAGTGACTGATCGGCGTAGCCGGGCTGAGACGCGGCCCCCCCGGATCACGTGCGTGGCAGCGGGGGGCCGCGTCTCGCCATACACCGCGGCACAGAAAATCGCCCTGCACCTCTCGTGGACCTCGGGCGGCGGCTCTCCTATCGGACGGCCTCGTCATCAGCGGCCGTGATGCGGCGCCATGCGACGGCCACGGTCAGCGTCCGTGGTGCTGAGCAGCGCTTCGGGACGTCGCGGTCCCCTTTCCTCGGTGTCGTCCTCCGTCACCGGTGGGCAGACGTCGGCTTTACGATCGGGCGGCGTCTTCAGGTCACCAGGCCCCTGCGGTAGGCGTAGACCACCGCCTGGACGCGGTCACGCAGGTCGAGCTTGGTGAGGATGCGCGACACGTACGTCTTGACGGTCTCCGGGCTGATCACCAACGTGGTGGCGATCTCGCTGTTAGACAGGCCGTCGGCGACGAGGCGCAGCACCTCCCGTTCGCGCGGTGTCAGCGGGATGTCGTCCGCGCTTCCCTCGGCGGGGCGGATCCGCTCCGCGTACCGGCCGATGAGCTGCCGCGTGACCTCGGGGGCCAGCAGCGCCGCGCCGGACGCGACGGTGCGGATGCCGTGCAGCAGCTGCGCCGGCGGGGCGTCCTTGAGCAGGAATCCGCTCGCCCCCGCGCGCAGCGCCCGGTACACGTACTCGTCCAGGTTGAACGTGGTCACCACGAGCACCTTGACGGGATGCTCGACGCCTGCCCCGGCCAACTGACGGGTGGCTTCGATGCCGTCGAGGACCGGCATCCGGACGTCCATCACCACGATGTCCGGGTTCAGCCGGCGGGCGAGGTCCACCGCCGTCTTCCCGTCCCCGCACTCGCCCACCACTTCGAGGTCGGGCTGCGCATCGATGATCGTGACGAATCCGGTGCGGACCAGCGCCTGGTCGTCGCAGACCAGGACCCGAACCGGTTCGCTCACGACCGGGCGCCCGTGGGGATGCGCGCCTTCACGACGAAGCCGCCGTCCTCCTGCGGGCCGGCGCTGAAGTCGCCGCCCAGGGCGGCGACCCGTTCGCGCAGCCCGGTGAGGCCCCGCCCGCTCCCGCCGGGCGACCCGGCCCGCGAGCCGGAACCGTCGGTGCTGATCTCCACGCTGATCTCCCTCTCGCCATAGCGGACGCCGACCACCGTACGGCTTCCGCGGGCGTATTTGAGGGCGTTCGTCAAAGCCTCCTGGACGACCCGGTAGGCCACGAACTCGGCGCCGCCGTCCGACTCCGCGCGCCTGCCGACTTCGGTGAGCTCCACCGTCTGCCCGGCCCGGCGCGTCTGTTCCACGAGCTCGCGGATGTCGCCGACGGACGGCGTCGCGGCGTCGGTCTCGTGGTCCGGGTTGAGCAGGTCGAGCAGGTGCCGCAGGTCGGTGATGGCCCGCCGACCGGTGTCGCTGACGGCGTTCAGGGCCTCGTCCAAGCGGTCGGGCGCGGCGGTCAGGTACCGCGCCGCCTCGGCCTGCACGACCATCGCCGTCACGTGGTGGGTCACGACGTCGTGGAGTTCGCGCGCGATGCGGGTGCGTTCGGCGACGCGGGTGGCCTCGGCGATGCGGCGGCGGCGTTCCGCCTCGGCGATCCGGGTGGAGCGCACCCAGGCCCCGATCCCCCACGCGACGACCAGCCCCACGTAGAACGTTGCGAATCCTTCGATGCGCTCGGGCGCCCCGAGCCGGTGGAGCGTGACCGCCAGCGCCACGTACCCCGCGGACAGGACGATCACGGTGAGACGGCGGCGGCGCTCCAGGTGGGCGCCCGCGCTGATCAGCGCGAAGGTCAGCCCGGTGCCCGCGACCATGTGGTAGCTGCGGAGCTCGGCGATGACGAAGCCGAGCACGACCAGGGCGAGGGATGCGGCGGGCCAGCGGCGGCGCACGGCGAGCGGGAGGGCCAGCAGGGCCAGCGCCGCCATGGCCAGGGCGTCGAAGGGGCGGGGAGGCAGGTCGCCGACCTGCGTCTCCTGGCCGCGGAAGGCCGGCAGGAGCGACGCGACCACCAGCAGCAGCGCGAGCGGGAGATCCCGGACCGTGACGTCGCACCGGCGCCACAGGTCCAGGACCCGCCGAAGATCGTTCACTGGGCGAGTGTAGCCGCGGCGCCGTGCCGGGCGGTGCGCCGCCGGCGGGGCACCATGGTGCCGCGCCGGCGGGCCAGCCACAGGAACACGATCGTCACCGCCACGCCGGTCAGGACCGCGTACAGGCTCGCCTCCGGCCCGAACTCGCCGCCGGTCAGCAGGGTCGGGCCCGAGGTCACGCCGTTCAGCAGCCCTTCCGACTCGCCGTTGCCGGAGACCGCGGCGCCGAAGACGCCGCCCTGCGCGAAGTTCCAGCCGAAGTGCAGCCCGATCGGCACCCACAGGTTGCGGGTGGCGGCGTACACCGCGGCGAACATGCCGCCGGCCTCGATCGCGATGGCGAGCGCGCCCCACAGGGTGGCGTCCGGGTTGAACAGGTGCGACAGGCCGAACAGCACGCCGGTCAGCACCAGCGCCGCCCACGTTCCGATGCGCCGCTCGATGATCCGGAACAGGACGCCGCGAAAGATCAGCTCCTCGGTGACGGCGGCGGCGGCCATGAAGCCGAACACGCCGGCCGCGCCTTCCACCGAGCCGAAGCCGTCGACCCGGTAGCCGCCGATGAAGGCGATGTTCGCGATGACGCACCCGAACATGGCGACGCCGATCAGCAGCCCCCGGCCGAGGGCGGGCACGGCGCCCTTCAGGGCCACCTCCGATACCGGGCGGCGCTCGCTCCACCGCACCACCCCGGCGTACACGAGCAACGCGAGCACTGCCGTGGCGAGACCGATCCCCAGGGTGGCGTACGCGTTCCCCTCCACCGCGGCGGCGGCCTGGCCGCCGGCGAACGCGACCGCCGCGACGGCCACAAGCTGCAACACCAATCGCATATCGGCTCCTTCGCGGATTTCGCGGCCGGAGCGCCGCGAACACAGCGAGAACGCTATGGATCGGGCCGCCTCCGAATCGTCACCGCACGGTGGACAGTTGCGGGTAGCTCGCACGGGGGACAAAGCGCTGCGCGGATCGGCTCATGGCCTCTCCAACGCGCGGCTGCCGGGTCGTTCGAGGTCGGTCGTTCTGGGGCGGCGCGCCGACGGGGCGTCCGGATGCGGGACGGGGCCTTTCGGTCAGTCGTCCTGTCGCCGCTGGGCGGCGAGCTCCTCGTTCAGTGCGATCAAGAACCGCATGACCGTTCTCAGTTCGGCCTCGTCGAAGCGGGCGCGGGCCGCGTCGGTGGCGCGGGCCAGCGGACGGAAGAATTCGCGGGCGACCGCGACGCCGTGCGGCGCGTAGTGCAGGTGGACGACGCGGCGGTCCGCGGAGTCGCGGGTGCGGCGGATGTGCCCGCTGCGCTCCAACCGGTCCAGGCAGGCGGTCACCGCGCCTGAGGTCAGGTTGAGGCGCTCGCGCAGCCGGCTCGGCGTCATCGGGGCGCCGCGCTCGTCGCCGTCCAGGATCGCGATGAGGGCCAGGATGTCGGTCTCGTGCAGGTTCTGGGTTCGGGCGAACTCCTGCGTGAAGCGGTTGAACTCGGCGTTCATGCGGCGCAGCTGGACCGCGAAGTCGTTCAGGCCGATGCCTTCGGGGCCGTTGCCGTCCAGGTGCGCTCCTCCGCGTGACCTCTGATATCTCAATGATAAAGATAACCTGTCATTGAAACATCGAGGGTTGGGAAGCCGGTGGCCGACAAGATTCGGGGCGCCCGCTGGGCGGTGCCCGTGCTGCTGCTCGTGGTCTGGCTCGGGATCGGCGGGGCGCTCGGACCGTACGCGGGCAGACTCGGCGAGGTCGCGACCAACGACCCGGCGTCGTTCCTGCCCGAGAGCGCCGAGTCCACCAAGGTGATCGAGGCGCAGCGGGTCTTCCAGCGGGAGAAGGCGCTGCCCGCGATCGTGGTCTGGCAGGTCCGGGACGGCGCGGTGACACCGCAGACGCAGGCCGCCGCGACCAGCGCGCTGGCCTCGCTGAACGGTTCCCCTGAGGTCGCGGGACAGGCGTCCCCGGCTCTTCCCTCCAAGGACGGCAGAGCGCTGCAGGGCGTCGTGCCGCTGCGGTCCGATCTCGGCGACCGGATGGGGCCGAGCGTGGAGAAGATCCGCGAGGCCGCGGCGCGGGTGCCCGGCACGGACGTCCACGTCGGCGGGCCCGCCGCGATCCAGGCCGACCTCAAGGACGCGTTCGCGGGCATCGACGGGCTGCTGCTCGGCGCGGCGCTCGGCGTCGTCCTGCTGATCCTGCTGCTGGTCTACCGCAGCGTCCTGCTCCCGCTGATCATCATCGTGGGCGCGGTGTTCGCGCTCGCGCTGGCCTGCGCGGTCGTGTACGTCCTGGCCGACCGGGGCGCGGTCATGGTGGACGGCCAGGTGCAGGGCATGCTGTCGATCCTGGTCATCGGCGCGGCGACCGACTACGCCCTGCTGCTCACCGCGCGTTTCCGGGAGGAGCTGGGCGTCCGGGGCGACCGGTTCGCCGCGATCCGGGCCGCGCTGCGCCGCTCCGCCGGAGCGATCGTCGCGAGCGCCGCCACCGTGGCGCTGGGGCTGCTCGCGCTGCTGCTCAGCGACCTGACCAACACCAAGGCGCTCGGACCCGTCGGCGCCATCGGCATCGCCTGCGCCGTGCTCGGCACGCTCACGTTCCTGCCCGCGATGCTGGTGGTCTTCGGCCGGGTCGCGTACTGGCCCGCCAAACCGCCGCGGCGGTCCGCCCAGGGGCACGCCGTCTGGCAGAAGATCGCCGCCGTGGTGGACCGGCACCCCCGCCGCATCTGGCTGCTCAGCCTGCTCCCGCTGCTGGTGCTCGCCGCGTTCATGCCGACGCTGCGGGCCGAGGGGCTCCCGACGGAGGAGACGTTCGTCAACGAGGTGCCGTCCGTCCAGGCGCAACGGGTGCTGAGCGAGCACTTCCCGGGCGGCTCCGGCGATCCCGCCGTCGTCATCGCGAACGCGCGGCGGGTGAACGAGGTCACGCGGGCCGCACAGGCCGTGCCCGGCGTCGCCTCCGCCGCGCCGGTGGGCCGGACGGGGCGGCCCGGCGGCCCGCCGCTGGTCGTGGACGGGCGGGTGCGCATCGACGTCACGCTCGCGAGCGCGTCCGACGGCGACGCCGCCAAGCGGACCGTCGAACGGCTCCGCGCTGCCGTGCACGCCGTCCCGGACGCCGAGGCGATGGTCGGCGGACGCACCGCCCAGCTGATCGACACTCAGGACACCGCGACCCGCGACCGCAATGTGATCGCGCCGGTGGTGCTGGCCGTCATCCTGGTCATCCTGTTCGCGCTGCTGCGCGCCGTGGTGCTGCCGTTGGTGCTGGTCGCGACGGTCGCGCTCGGCTACTTCGCCACGCTGGGCGTCACCGCGCTGGTGTTCCAGGGGCTGCTCGGGTTCAGCGGCACGGACGCGTCCGTCCCGCTGTACGGGTTCGTGTTCCTGGTGGCGCTCGGCGTGGACTACAACATCTTCCTCATGACCCGGGTGCGGGAGGAGACGCTGACGCACGGCGCCCGCGAGGGGATCCGGCGCGGCCTGACCGCGACCGGCGGTGTGATCACCTCCGCCGGGGTGGTGCTGGCCGCCACGTTCGCGGCGCTGGTGGTGATCCCGCTGGCGTTCCTGGCGCAGATCGCGTTCATCGTCGCGTTCGGCGTGCTGCTGGACACCCTGGTCATCCGCTCGCTGCTCGTGCCCGCCCTGGCCCGCGACATCGGCCCCGCCGTATGGTGGCCGACCCGCCGCCGATCGGCGTGATCCGGGAGGAGGGCCTGGACGCGCTGCCAACCCACGACGAGGGCGACCTTCAACGGTTCTAGGGGCCTGGACCGGCTGGACGACTTCAGCGAGGCGTCCGTCGTCCGGCGCACCGCGAACGAAGACGAACCGCAGGGAGGGAGCACTCGCAAACCCCCCACCCGGCACTGACAGCACCGCCGAGGCCGGACAAACAGCTGGGACGCTTTCTGAGGCCGCGCGCGAGCAGGTCGGCTTGTTCGCCTGAAGTGGCCGCGGATCATCCTGTACGGCGCCAGAGGTAGCCCGCCGTGGCGGCGTCGCAGGACGTGCCCGGCGCCGCCCCTCAGGCCGGACGCTTACGGCCCGTCCGCCCACACCGCCGACATGCGGTCAGGTCGCCCGCTTCGAAGGCCGCGTAGAACTCGGCGTCGACGCCGCGGGCGGCCGCGGCTGACCCGCGCGACCGCCCCGGCACCGACCTGACCGGCGCCGGGGCGGTGTGATGATGTGCCGCCGCCGACACCGGCGGCACGCTCGAAGGCCCCCGGGACCCGCCGTCGGTTCGACTGTCCCGGTATGGATCGCCGGCCGCTGCGGCGGACCGGCTGTTCACCGGATGCGGCCAGAAGGCGAAAGAAGAAGACCGGCAGTGCCGAAGCGATGCCTCCTCACCCCGGCCGTGCGGGGTGAGGAGGCATCGCTTTCAGTGCGTCACGAGCGGGCGCGGGACCCGCGAGTGAACGCGCGGGCCAGGCCGAGCGTCGCCGCGGCGGCGGCGAACGCGACCGCGCCCAGCACCGCGATCTCGATGGGACGGTGGTTGCGCGCCAGCCCGACGATCGCCAGGGTGACGGCGGACAGGGCCGTCACCAGGGCGACGAGGGTGTTGATCCGCCCCGCCTCCGAGTGCGGCCAGTCGGTGCCGTCCGTCGGCGGCGGGCCGGGCACCTGCCGGCGATGGCCGGCCAGCGCCCGGCTCCGCCACGGCGAGGTGTCCATCTTGCCGAGCCGGTGGAGCCCGCCCGCCGCACCGACCAGCACCAGCGCGTAGCAGGCGAGGAAGACCGCCTCGAACCGCATGGTCGAACCACCTTCCTGACTCAGACGTCCCGACCGCCCGAATCCGCGACCTCGGTGAACAGCGCCAGCTCCGGTTCCCGCGCGTCGGAGGCGTCCGCGGACTCGGCGGGCTCCGGCTGCGTGGCGAGGCCGCCGTTCTCACCCGCGCCGTCCCGGCGGCGGTGGACGACGGCGTTCCAGGCCAGCCACAGCAGCGGGGCCACCCCGCCGACGATGAACACCACGTCGCCCGGCAGCCGCAGCCACTCGAACACCGCGTTCGTCGGGTTGCCGACATAGGTGAGGCTGCGCGCGTCCCAATAGCCGACGTCGACCGCGTGGTATAGCTGCAGCAGCCCGATCGGCAACAGCGTGACGAACACCATCCACGCCAGTCCCGCGTTCAGCGACCAGAAGCTGATCGAGACCAGCCGGTCCGACCAGTACTTGCGGGGCACCAGATAGCGCAGCGCGAAGACCGCGAAACCGACCGCGAGCATGCCGTAGACGCCCATCATCGCCGCGTGCCCGTGGTTGGCGGTCAGGACCGTCCCCATCTCGTAGTAGGAGACGATCGGCAGGTTGATCAGGAAGCCGAACACGCCGGCGCCGAGGAAGTTCCAGAAGCCGACCGCGACCAGGAACATGACCGCCCACCGGTGCGGGAACGGCGTCGGGCTCGAGGACTCCCGCCGCGCGCCGAGCCGGATGAACGTCCACGCCTCCACGGTGAGGAAGGTCAGCGGGATGACCTCGAACGCCGAGAAGAAGGCGCCCAGGGCCAGCACCTCGGCCGGCTCGCCGTTGAAGTACCAGTGGTGGGCGGTGCCGATGACGCCGCCGACGCTGTAGAGGATGATGTCGAGGTACACCACGCGCAGCGCGACCTTCTCCCGGACCACGCCGAGCAGCACGAAGATGTAGGCCACCATCACCGTGGTGAACAGTTCGAGGAAGTCCTCGACCCACAGGTGCACCACCAGGAAACGCCAGAAGTCGGTGATGGTGTAGGTGTCCCCGTGATGGGTCAACAGCCCGGTCGCGTACACGATGGGCAGCGCCAGCGCCGCGAAGAAGAACAGCCACGGCAGGTTGCTCCGGTCCTCGCCGGCCAGCTTGTGCCGCATGCCGCGCCACAGCATCGCCACCCAGACGGCCATGCCGAGGGTCAGCAGGATCTGCCAGAACTTGCCGAGGTCGAGGTACTCGAACCCCTGCATGCCGAACCAGCTCCACAGCTTGCCGAACGCGCCGCGCATGCCCGCGAGCTCGCCGAGCAGCGACCCCAGCACCACGACGACCAGCGCGCCGAGCAGCAGGTAGGACAGCACGGACTGGCCCTTGGGATCCCGCCTGCGGGTGATCATCGGAACGAGGAAGATCCCGGCGGCCAGGTAGCTGACCGACACCCAGAACAGCGAGAGCTGGATGTGCCAGGTGCGCACCAGGTTGAACGGCAGCCAGCGCTCCAGCGGGATGCCGAAGAAGCTCTCCAGGTCGGCCCGGTAGTGCTGCCCCGCCGCCCCGACGAACGTCTGCACCAGGAACAGCCCCACCATGGCGAGGAAGAACCAGGCCGTCGCGCGCTGGCTCGGTGTCAAAGGCACCGACCGGGGTTCACGGAACCGCAGCTCCCGCTGGTCGCGACCGTGCCAGCCGAGCCAGTTCCACCGGCCGAACGCGGCGAACAGCGCCCCGGTGCCCCCGATCAGCGCCACGAGGCTGATCACGCTCCACACGACGGTGTCGGCGGTCGGCGTGTTGCCGGCCAGCGGCTCGGGCGGCCAGTTGTTGGTGTAGCTGTACTTCTTGCCCGGACGCTGCGTGGACGCCGCCCAGGCGCTCCAGGCGAAGTAGCTGGTGAGCTGCTTGATCTGGACCGGGTCGGTGATGGCCTTGGGGCGCAGCCCGGTCTTGCCCTCGGGCGCGGCGAAGAATTCCGCGTAGTGCCGCGTCAAGGCGGCGAAGGCCTGCGCCTGCGCGTCCGACACGGTGAGTGTGCCGGACTTCTCGTCGTAGGTGTTGCGCTTGAAGTCCTCCACCGTGCGCCGGGTGGCGGTGTCGGACCCGCCGTAGGACCTGTTGACGATCTCGGCGGAGCGGTGCAGGTAGTCGGCGGTGAAGTCGGGGCCGAGGTAGGCGCCGTGCCCGAAGATCGAGCCGTACTGCATCAGCCCGTTCTTGAGGAAGACGTCCTGGCCGGCCCTGACGTCGTCGCCGGTGTAGACGGTCTGACCGCCGGCGGTGACCGCGCGCTCCGGGATCGGCGGGCTGGATCGGTAGGTCTGGTACCCCATCAGCACCAGGACGAAGAAGCCGAAGAGTGTGATCAGGACGGCGGCCTGTACCCAGCCCCGGCCGATGAGCCGGTCACGTCTCCGAGGAGACGTCGCCGTTGACGGTGTCACGGGGGACCTCCAGGGAAGGGATCATTTTCACGAGTGCCGTAGTTTTTATATCAGCGACTGTGAAGAACCCTGCGCCCACCCCCGCCTTCACCGGATCCGACCAGGGGAGAAAACGCGATCTGCGGACACGCCGACGCCCACGCCAGACGCAGGCGCGCTATCGTCGACCACACGCCCCATGGATCTTGGCTCGTCGCGGCGCTGCCGACCGGACGGGCGCGGGACGACGTGTTGCTTGCGCAACGACCACCGACGAGAGGGGTCGCGCGTCGGCGAGACCGACACCCGGCCGCATGTCGCCCCTTTTTTACAAGTCAAAA
>NZ_BCQU01000018.1:0-85702 GCF_001552235.1 Actinomadura rubrobrunea NBRC 15275
CGGCGGGACGGGCGCCCCCGCCCGGCGCGAGGCCGCCCGTCCCGCCGCCGATCAGCCCATCGATCCCCGCCCCGCGGCAGCGTCCCGGGCGCACCGGCCGCGGGGCCTCACCCCTCAGGAGTTCGACGATGACTTCCTCGACGAGACGCGACTTCCTGCGCACCGCGGCCGTCCTGGCCGGTGCGGTCCCGCTGGCCGCCGCCGGCTGCTCCCGGACCGACCCCGAGCAGGAGCGCCGGGGCGGGGGCACCCTGGAACGGGCCAGGCGGGAAGGCAAGATCAAGGTCGGGTTCGCCAACGAGGCCCCGTACGGCTACACCGACACCTCCGGCAAGCTCACCGGGGAGGCGCCCGAGCTGGCCCGCGTCATCTTCAAGGAGCTGGGCATCGGCACCATCGAGGGGGTCCAGGTCGACTTCGGCGGGCTGATCGGCGGCCTCAACGCCCGCCGGTTCGACGTGATCGCCGCGGGCATGTTCATCACCCCCGAACGCTGCGGCGCGGTCGCGTTCTCCGACCCCGACTACGTCGCCAAGACCGCGTTCATGGTGCCCAAGGGCAACCCCGCGGGCATCGCGAAGTTCGAGGACATCGCCCGCAAGAAGCTCCGGGTGGGCGTGCTGACCGGGGCCGTCGAAGGCGGGTACGCCGAGAAGCTGGGCGTGCCCAAGGGCGACATCAAGACGTTCCCCGACCAGCCCAGCGCCTACGAGGGCCTGAAGGCCGGGCGCATCGACTGCATCGCGCTGACCCGCATCTCGCTGGCCGACCTGCTGTCCAAGCACAAGGGCGACCCGTTCGAGCTCACCGAGCCGTTCACCCCGGTCATCGACGGCAAGGAGCAGAAGGGCGCCGGCGGGTTCGCGTTCCGCAAGGCCGACGCCGACCTGCTCCAGGCGTTCAACGACAAGCTGGCCGAGCTGAAGCGGACCGGGCGGCTGCTGCCGATCCTCAAGCCGTTCGGGTTCACCGAGGCCGAGCTGCCCGGCCCCGACGACACGGCGGCCAGGTTCTGCCAGGGGTGACGGGCCGTGTCGGACGTCCTGGAGGCCTACCCGCAACTGCTGCGGGGCGCGTGGATCACCGTCCAGCTGACGGTGTACGGGTCGGCGCTGGCGCTGGCGCTCGCGTTGGCGTTCGGCCTGGCCGGCACCTCGCGGCACGTCGCGCTCCGCGCGCTGAACCGGGTGTACGTGGAGTTCTTCCGCGGCACCGCCACGCTCGTGCTGATGTACTGGCTGTTCTACGCGCTGCCGCTCGTGGGGTTCCGCTTCACCCCGATGGCCGCGGCGGTGCTGTCGCTGGGCCTCAACGTCGGCGCGTACGGCGCCGAGGTGGTGCGCGGCGCGCTGAACGCCGTGCCGAAGGCGCAGTACGAGGCGGCGATCGCGCTGAACTTCCGCCCGTGGCAGCGGCTGGTGCGGGTGACGTTGCCGCAGGCGGTGGCGCTGATGCTGCCGCCGTTCGGGAATCTGATCATCGAGTTGATGAAGGGCACCGCCCTGGTCTCCCTGATCACCATCGGGGACCTGACGTTCCGCGCCCAGCAGATCCGCGCGTCCACGGGCGAGACGACGGCGACGTTCCTGGTCATCCTGGTGATGTACTTCGTGATCGCGCAGCTGCTGCAGCTGGCCGTGCGGTACGCCGAGCGGCGCGTGGACCGGATGCTGGGGCGGCGGCCCGTCCGGCGTGACGCACTGCCGCGGACGGCGGACGCGTCCGGCGCGGGGGCGGTGAAGGGCTGATGACCTGGGACTGGCACTACACCGGAGAGATCCTGCCCGACCTGCTCGACGGGCTGCGCGTCACCGTGATCGCCACCCTGCTCGGCTACCTGATCGCGCTGGTGCTGGGCCTGGTGTGGACGCTGCTGCGGCGCACCCCCAGCAGGATCGTCAACCAGACGGTGCGGTGGGTGGTGGAGTTCATCCGCAGCACCCCGCTGCTCGTGCAGCTGTTCTTCATCTTCTACGTGCTGCCCGGCTGGGGGCTGACCCTCGGCGCGCTGACGGCCGGGGTGATCGGCCTGGGGCTGCACTACTCCACCTACACCTCCGAGGTCTACCGGGCGGGCATCGCCGACGTGCCGCGCGGCCAGTGGGAGGCGTGCACCGCGCTGAACCTGCCGCGGCGCCGCGCCTGGCAGGACGTGATCCTGCCGCAGGCGGTCCGCAAGGTGGTGCCGGCCCTCGGCAACTACCTGATCGCCATGTTCAAGGACTCGCCGATGCTGCTGGCGATCAACGTGGTGGAGCTGCTCGGCGCGGCCTACCACGCCGGGGCCGAGACGCTGCGGTACCTGGAGCCGATCACGGTCGTCGGCGTGCTGTTCGTGATCGTGAGCGTGCTGTCGTCCATCGTCGTCCGTCGCCTGGAGGCGCGCTATGCCACCCACTGACACCGCACCCGCCACGCCCGAGGAGTCGTCGGAGAACGTCCCCGCGGGGACGGCGCGGGGCGCGCCCGACGTCCCGCCGCAGCGGACGGACGCGCCGGGCATCCGCTTCGAGAAGGTCGTCAAACGGTTCGGCCGGAACGTGGTGCTGCGCGAGCTGGACTTCGAGGTCGCGCCCGGGGAGCGGGTCACGCTGATCGGGCCGAGCGGCTCGGGCAAGACCACGATCCTGCGGCTGCTGATGACGCTGGAGAAGGTGGACGGCGGCGTCATCTGGATCGGCGACCGGCCGCTGTCGCACATGCGGCGCGGCGACCGGCTCGTCCCGGCCAACGAAAAGCACCTGCACGAGATGCGCAAGCAGGTCGGCATGGTGTTCCAGCAGTTCAACCTGTTCCCCAACATGAACGTGCTGCGCAACCTCACCGAGGCGCCGATGCGGGTGCTGGGGCTGTCCAAGGACGAGGCGGTCGAGCGGGCCCGCCGCCTGCTGGACATGGTGGGGCTCGCCGACAAGATCGACGCCCATCCGTCGCAGCTGTCGGGCGGGCAGCAGCAGCGGGTGGCGATCGCCCGCGCGCTGGCCATGGAGCCCAAGGTGCTGCTGCTGGACGAGGTGACCTCGGCGCTGGACCCGGAGCTTGTCGTCGGCGTGCAGGACCTGCTGCGCGACATCGCCCGCGGCAGCGACCTGACCATGCTGTGCGTGACGCACGAGATGGGGTTCGCCCGCGACATCTCCGACCGGGTGCTGATGTTCGACCAGGGGCAGATCGTCGAGGAGGGCCCGCCGGAGCGGATCTTCGAGGAGCCCGCCGAGCAGCGCACCCGCGACTTCCTGCAGGCCGTCCTCGCGTCCTGACCCGCGCCGCGTCCTCGTCCCCCGCCCCCGCGGCCGAATCTGATTCGGTAACGTGGGGGCGGACAGGGCGAAGGAGGGGGCGTGACCGGATCCACGGCGGGCGCCGCGATCGCGGGCCTGGGGATGACCGAGCTCGGCAAGGTCTACGGGCGCAGCCCGCGCCGGCTGGCGGCCGACGCCGTGCGGCGGGCCGTGGCCGACGCCGGACTGTCCCTGGCCGACCTGGACGGCCTGCTGGTCAGCCACGGCACGAGCGGCTCGCCCGGCGTCGAGCTGGCCGCCGCGCTGGGGCTGCGCGACCTTCGGCTGCTCACCCAGATGAACGCGTTCGGCGCCACCGCCGGCGCGATGGTGGCGTACGCGGCGATGTCGGTGCTCAGCGGCGCCGCGTCCACCGTCGCGTGCGTGTTCGCCGACGCGCCGCTGCGGCCGCGGCGGTCGGCGGGCTCGGCCTACCAGCGGGACGCCGCCGAGTGGTACGGGTACGGCGGCATGACCGCCGCGCTGGGGTTCCGCAGCGTCAACGCGTTCTACGCGCTGGCCGCCCGGCGGCACATGCTCCGCTACGGCACCACCAGCGAGCAGCTCGGCGCGATCGCGGTCAGCACCCGCCAGTGGGCCGCGCGCAACCCGCTCGCGCAGATGCGCGAGCCGATCACCCTGGCCGACCACCAGAACTCCCGGTGGGTCGCCGAACCGCTGCACCTGCTGGACTGCTGCCTGGTGTCCAACGGCGCCGTCGCCGTGGTCGTCACCGGGGCCGACCGCGCCCGCGACCTGGCCCAGCCGCCCGTGCACCTGTGGGGCTGGGGCCAGGGGCACCCCGGGCACCGCAGGGAGCGCGGCAGCGACTTCGGCCTGACCACCGGCGCGGCCGTGTCCGGCCCGATCGCGATGAAGATGGCCGGGGTGAGCGTCGACGACATCGACGTCTGCCAGATCTACGACTGCTACACCTACACGGTGCTGGTGTCGCTGGAGGACTACGGGTTCTGCCCCAAGGGCGAGGGCGGGCCGTTCGTCGCGTCCGGGGTGCTCGGCCCCGGCGGTGCGCTGCCCACCAACACGGGGGGCGGGCAGCTGTCGGGCTACTACATGTGGGGCATGACGCCCCTGTCGGAGGCGGTGATCCAGGCGCGCGGCCACGGCGGCGACCGGCAGGTTCCCCGCAACGACGTCATCCTGGTGAGCGGCAACGGCGGCGTCCTGGACCACCACTCCACGCTGATCGTCAGCCCGCACCCGAAGGGAGCCTGACCGTGGACATCGGCATCCTGCGGCGCGACGGACGCACCGACCCGTTCTTCGACGGCGCCGCCGGCGGGCGCCTGGTGATCCGGCGGTGCGCGGCCTGCGACCGGTGGCTGGCGCCGGACGCCGGCGGCTGCCCCGACTGCGGCTCGGACGACCTCGCCTGGGCCGAGGCGAGCGGCGAGGCCGCCCTGGTGACCTGGACCGTCCTGCACGGCCGCCCGGCCGACGACGGCACCGTGCCGCCGCCGGTCCGCCTGGCGCTGGTGGAGCTGGCCGAGGGGCCGTGGCTGCACGCGCGGCTCACCGACGTGGACCCGGAGCGGCTGCGGGAGGGCCTGCCGCTGCGCGCGGTGTTCCGGCATCCCCCCGAAGGCGAGTCCTACGTGCTGTTCGAGCCACGGTAGAGCCCCGCACTCGGCTGCCCCCTAGACCGAATGAGGTTCGGTCACCTACCGTCGGTGCATGCGCACCGAGGTCTGCGAACGGTTCGGCATCGAGTTCCCGCTCTTCGCCTTCAGCCACTGCCGGGACGTGGTCGCCGCCGTCACCAACGCCGGCGGCTTCGGCGTGCTCGGCGCCGTCGCCTTCACCCCCGAACGCCTGGACGAGGAGCTGCGCTGGATCGACGACCACGTCGGCGGCCGCCCCTACGGCGTGGACGTGCTGGTGCCCGCCCGCATCGACGAGGCGGCCCGCGGCGGCGCCGGCGGGCTGGACGCGCTGCTGGCGGCCGTCCCCGAGGAGCACTGGGCGTTCCTGGCGAAGCTGTTCGACAAGTACGGGGTGCCGCTGCCGGACTTCGACCGGGCCCGGACCTCCGGCGCGCGCGGCCCCGGCGTCACCGAGCGCGGCGCCGCGGAGCTGGTCGAGGTCGCCCTCGCCCACCCGATCCGGCTGATCGCCAGCGCGCTCGGCCCGCCGCCCCCGCACTTGGTGGAGGCGGCCCGGGCCGCGGACGTCCCGGTGGCGGCGCTGGTCGGCACCGCCGAGCACGCCCGCCGCCAGGTCGCCGCGGGCGCGGACCTGATCGTCGCGCAGGGCGGCGAGGCGGGCGGGCACACCGGGGAGATCTCCACGATGGTGCTCGTCCCGGAGGTCGTGGACGCCGTCGCGCCCGTCCCCGTGCTCGCCGCGGGCGGCATCGCCACCGGACGCCAGATGGCCGCGGCGATGGCGCTGGGCGCGTCCGGCGTGTGGTGCGGCTCGGTGTGGCTGACCACCGAGGAGGCCGAGACGCCCCCGGTCGTCAAGCGGAAGCTGCTCGCCGCCACGTCCCGCGACACCGTCCGCTCGCGGTCGCGCACCGGCAAGCCCGCCCGGCAGCTGCGGTCGGCGTGGACCGAGGAGTGGGACGGCCCGGACAGCCCCGGCCCGCTCGGCATGCCGCTGCAGATGGTCCTCGCCGAGGGCGCGATGCGGCAGATCACCAAGGCGGCCGAGGCCGGCAATCCGGGCGCCCGCGAGCTGGCCGGCTACTTCGTCGGCCAGTGCGTGGGGCTGATGAACTCGGTGCGGCCCGCCCGCCAGGTCGTCTACGACATGATCGAGGAGTTCGCCGACGCGGTGGAACGCCTGAACGCGCTCACCGAGGGCTGACCGGCCGCCGCGCCGCCTCAGCGGAACTGGTTGAGCGGGCGGCCGGGGCCGTTCCTGATCTGCTCGACGAACAGCGCCGCCAGCGCCCGGTGCCCCTTGGCGGTGGGGTGGAAGCTGCGCGGCTCGGCGGCCAGCGCCGACAGGTTCAGCGACAGGCCGTTCATGTACGGGTCGGAGCTGCCCGCCTCGTGCCCGGCGACCGCGTTGTAGGCGTCGACGAACTCCACGCTGCCCGCGGCGCCCGTGGCGGCCAGGCGCTCGTCGGCCTCCCGCACGGCCTGCCGGATCAGCTGGTTCAGGTCGCGGGCCCGCGCGTTCAGCCAGCGCTGGTCGGCCACGTCGATGTTGTCGCCGGCGGCGTTGTCGACCTCGGAGAACAGCCGCGGGTAGCCCATCACGATCACCCGGGCGCGCGGCGCCCGATCGGTGATCTTCTCCAGCAGGCCGGGCAGGGTGCGGCGCAACTGCGCCATCCGCGCGGCGATGTCGCCGCCCTGATCCTGGCAGTTGCGGCTCCACGGCAGCTTGACCACGCAGCCGGCCAGCACCCGGGAGAAGCCGACGTCGTTGCCGCCGATGCTGAGGGTGATCAGGCTGGTGTTCCGGTCGACGCGGCCCAGCTGGGCGGGCTCCCCGGACTTGCCGTGCAGGACGTCGGCGGTGGTCGCGCCCGCGCAGGCCCAGAACGCGGTGCCGCGCGCGAACCGGAACGCCTTGGCCACCTCGTGGTAGTAGGCGCCGGACGTGCGGTGGCACCGGTTCAGCGGGTTGCGGTCGGCCGCCGTGATCTCGGCCCCCAGGCCGGAGGAGTAGGAGTCGCCGAGCGCCACGTACGCGCCCTGGGTGGCGGCCTCGACGGGGGTGAGCCGGACGGCGGCGGTCGAGGTGACCGGTTCGGCGCGCAGCGTGTGGATCGTCCGCGGGCAGCCCTTGCCGAAGACCTCGCACCGCACGGCGGGCAGCGCCACGAGCGGCGTGATCGCCGCCGCGACGAAGACCAGCAGGAGGGCGATGGCGAGACCCCTGTCTCCGAGGCGGTCCCGTACCCGCCGCGGCCAGGTGCCCGGCCCCGTCATCGCCCTCCCTTCCCTCGTCCCCGCATGATCAGACGAGCCTGCCGCGTTCCCGGTTCCCGGCCGATCCCCACATCGCCGTCCGCGGGCCGAGCGCGTGCAGCCCCGCCTCGATCTCGGCGTCCCAGCGGGCGCGCAGGCCCGGCCCCCAGCGGTCCTGCGGCAACTCGGCGAAGCCGTGTCGGGCGTACCACGGCGCGTTCCACGGCACGTCCCGGAACGTGAGGAGTGTCACACCGGGTCGTCCGGCGCGCTCCAGGACGGCCCGCAGCAGCCGCGTGCCGATGCCCTTGCGGACGCGGTCGGCGCGGACGGCGATCTGCTCCAGGTGCGTCGCGCCGTCCATCGGCCGGAACGCCGCGAACGCCACCGGCGGTGTGCCCGCGACGAGGACCCGCACGTCCCGCCCGATCAACTCCTCGATCACGGTGGGCCCCGGCGGGAACACGATCCCCAGCGGCGCGAACAGCCGGTCCGCCGACCGCTCGATCGCCGGCAGGCCCGCCAGATCAGCGGGCTGCGCGGGGCGCGGCATCTCGTCCACCCGCAGATCGTGGACCGCGCCCCCGCGGCGATCAAACGGTTTTCCCGCCTCCGCGGAACGCGTCGGCGCGCCCGGCGCGTCCCCGATCGCGCCGCCGCGCAAACGGTCGGGATCGGGGCGCGCCACGCGAGCCTCCCGGCGTCACGAGGCGCGGAAAGCGTTGCGGTACGCCTGCGGGGGCACGCCCACGAGCCTGCGGAAGTGCGGACGCAGCGCCACGCCGTCGGAGAACCCGGACCGCCGCGCCACCGCGTCGACGTCCAGGTCCGTGCACTCCAGCAGGTGCTGGGCGCGCAGCACCCGCTGGGTCAGCAGCCAGCGCAGCGGCGACTCGCCGGTGGACTGGCGGAACCGCCGGTCGAACGTGCGGCGGCTCATGTGCGCCGCGGCGGCCAGCCGGTCGACGTCCAGGCGCGGATCGTCCAGGTGCTCCAGCGCGTACGCCACCGCGTCGCCGATCGCGTCGCCCACCGGCGGCTCGGGCACCGGACGCTCGATGAACTGGGCCTGCCCGCCGGTCCGCTGCGGCGCCACCACCAGCGTCCGCGCGACCGCGTTGGCCGCCGCCGCGCCGTGCTCGCGCCGCAGCAGGTACAGGCAGGCGTCGATGCCGGCGGTGCTGCCCGCGCTGGTCACGATCGTGCCGTCGTCCACGTACAGCGCGTCGTCGACCACCGTCACGCCGGGGTACCCGGCGGCGAGGGCGGCGGTGTAGCGCCAGTGCGTGGTGGCCCGACGCCCGTCCAGCAGGCCCGCCTCGGCCAGCACGAAGGCGCCCAGGCACAGCCCGACCACGGTCGCCCCGTCGGCGTGGGCGGCGCGCAGCGCCTCCAGCACCGGCGGCGCGGCGGGCTCCCGCGCCGGGTCCCGCCAGCCGGGGACGATCACCATGCCGACCCGGTCCAGCGCCGTCAGCGGGTGCGGGGCGCTGACCTGGATGCCCGCGCTGGTCGTCAACGGGCCGGGACGCTCGGGGACGGCCACCACCTCGAACGCGGGGCCGCCGCGCGCCGCCAGCTCGAACACCCGCGCGGGCACGGCGATCTCCAGCATCGGCGCGTCGTCGCCGAGCACCACGCCGACCGTCCTGGGGTTCCGGGGCATGGCCGGATCCTATCGGACCATGGCGTTCACGCCACTCCTGCGGCTCCGCGCGGCCCGGCACAGTACGTCCCATGACCATGACGATCCTGCCGGTCGGCGGCCCCACCGCCGTGCTGGAAATCGGCGGTCTGCGGCTGCTCACCGACCCCACCTTCGACCCGCCCGGCGACTACCCGATCGGCGACCGCGCCCTGACCAAGACCACCGCGCCCGCCGTCGACGCCGCCGGGATCGGGCTGCTCGACGCCGTGCTGCTCTCCCACGACCAGCACCCCGACAACCTCGACCGCGCCGGCCGCGCCCTGCTCGGCACGGTCCCGCTGGTGCTGAGCACGACCGCCGCGGCGGGCCGCGTCCCCGGCGTCACCGCCCTGCCCCCGTGGCGGCACTTCGACCTCGGCCCCGTGCGGATCACCGCCGTGCCGGCCCTGCACGGCCCGCCCGGCACCGAGCACCTCACCGGCGAGGTCACCGGCTTCGTGCTGACCGGCGCCGGCCTGCCGACCGTGTACGTCAGCGGCGACAACGCCTCGCTGGACGTCGTCCGCGAGATCGCGGCGCGCTTCCCGCGCGTCGACGTCGCGGTCCTGTTCGGCGGCGCGGCCCGCACTCCCCTGGTCCCCGGCGCGGACCTCACCCTGGGCGCCGCCGCGATGACCGAGGCCGCCCGCGTCCTCGGCGCCCGGCACGTCGTCCCGCTGCACATCGAGGGCTGGGCCCACTTCACCGAGGGCCCCGCCGACGTCGAGACCGCCTTCGCCGCGGCGGCCTTCGCCGACCGCCTCCGCCTCCCCACCCCCGGCCGCCCCATCGTCCTGCCGCCGCCCGACGCCGGTTGAACGGCGGCCACCGGAATCCGCCGCGGGCGCCTCGCGGCCGGCCGTCCCACACCGGCGTCGACATCCCCGGAGCGACCCGGCAGGCACCGTCGGGATACAGGGGCGCACGGCGAAAGCGCGGGCGGACGTCGATTGAACGGCGGCCACGCGACCACCGAGATCCACCGCGGGCGCCTCGCGGCCGGCCGGCCGTTCCGCGCTCGCCCGCTGCGACGTCGCGCGGCGAGGGCGGGTTTGGGCGGCCGCTTGCCCGGGACGGGCTGACGGGAACCGTCGGTGGAACGGCGGTCGCGGCCGTCGGCGGCGGGCTTGCGGCCGAATCCGGGGCGGTCCCCCGGCGCGGGTTGCCGGCCGCGGGAACGCCGCCCGAACCCGAACGGCGTCCGCGGGCTCTACTCAGGCCGCGGCTCGGCCGGGGCCTGCCGCCGGACCCGCCGCTCGCCTCCGGCCACCGGGCGGCGCGGCGGCGCCTCACGGGCCGGGGGCTCGTACAGACGTCGAGATCCCCGGAGCGACGCGGTAGGCGCAGCCGGGACGCACGGGCGCACGGCGAAAGCGCGGGCGGGGGCGGGTCAGTTGACGCCGGCCTCCTTCATCTCGCGGAGCTCCCGCTTGAGCTCCTTGATCTCGTCGCGGAGGCGGGCGGCGAGTTCGAACTGCAGGTCGGCGGCGGCCTGGTGCATCTGGGCGGTCATCTCCTCGATGAGGGACTCCAGCTCCTCGCGGGGCCGTTCGCCGACCAGGTCGGCGGCGTGCCGGCCCGCCTCCCGGGTGCGGGAGGCCAGGCCGGGCACGGGCGTCTTGCCGCGGCTCTGCTGGCGGCCCGCGCCGCCGATCAGGGTCTGGGTGTCGGCGTCCTCGCGGACCAGGGAGTCGAGGATGTCGGCGATGCGCTTGCGCAGCGCGCGGGGCTCGATGCCGTGCTCGGCGTTGTAGGCCTGCTGCTTGGCGCGGCGCCGGTTGGTCTCGTCGATCGCCCGCTGCATGGACGGGGTGACGGTGTCGGCGTACATGTGCACCTGGCCGGAGACGTGGCGGGCGGCGCGGCCGATCGTCTGGATGAGGGAAGTCTCCGAGCGCAGGAAGCCCTCCTTGTCGGCGTCCAGGATCGCCACCAGCGACACCTCGGGCAGGTCCAGGCCCTCGCGCAGCAGGTTGATGCCGACCAGCACGTCGAACTCGCCGGTGCGCAGCTCGCGCAGCAGCTCGATCCGGCGCAGCGTGTCGACCTCGCTGTGCAGGTACCGCACCTGGATGCCGAGCTCCAGCAGGTAGTCGGTGAGGTCCTCGGCCATCTTCTTGGTCAGCGTGGTGACCAGGACCCGCTCGTCGCGGGCGGCGCGTTCGCGGATCTCGTGCACCAGGTCGTCGATCTGGCCCTTGGTGGGCTTGACCACGATCTCCGGGTCGAGCAGGCCGGTGGGGCGGATGACCTGCTCGACGACGTCGCCCTTGACGCGCTCCATCTCGTAGGGGCCGGGCGTCGCCGACAGGTACACGGTCTGGCCGATGCGCTCCAGGAACTCCTCCCACTTCAGCGGGCGGTTGTCCATGGCCGACGGCAGGCGGAAGCCGTGCTCGACCAGCATCCGCTTGCGGGACGCGTCGCCCTCGTACATGGCGCCGATCTGCGGGACGGTCTGGTGGGACTCGTCGATGACCAGCAGGAAGTCCTCGGGGAAGAAGTCCAGCAGGGTGTTGGGCGCCGATCCGGCGGGCCGGCCGTCGATGTGCCGGGAGTAGTTCTCGATGCCCGAGCAGGTGCCGACCTGGCGCATCATCTCGATGTCGTAGGTGGTGCGCATGCGCAGCCGCTGCGCCTCGAGCATCTTGCCCTGCCGCTCCAGTTCGGCCAGGCGCTCCTCCAGCTCGGCCTCGATGTCGCGGATCGCGCGCTCCATGCGCTCGGGCCCGGCGACGTAGTGGGAGGCGGGGAAGACGTACACCTCCTCGTCCTCCGACAGCACCTCGCCGGTCAGCGGGTGCAGCGTGGCGAGCTTTTCGATCTCGTCGCCGAACATCTCGATCCGGACGGCGAGCTCCTCGTACTGGGGGATGATCTCGATGGTGTCGCCGCGGACCCGGAACGTGCCGCGGGTGAACGACAGGTCGTTGCGCGTGTACTGCATCGCGACGAGCCTGCGCAGCAGCTCGTCGCGCTCGATCTCGTCGCCGACGCGCAGCGTGACCATCCGGTCGACGTACTCCTGCGGGGTGCCCAGGCCGTAGATGCAGGACACCGAGGCGACCACGACGGTGTCGCGGCGGGTGAGCAGCGAGGTGGTGGCCGAGTGGCGCAGCCGGTCCACCTCGTCGTTGATCGAGGAGTCCTTCTCGATGTAGGTGTCGGTCTGCGGGATGTACGCCTCGGGCTGGTAGTAGTCGTAGTACGACACGAAGTACTCGACCGCGTTGTGCGGGAGCATCTCCCGCAGCTCGTTGGCGAACTGCGCGGCCAGCGTCTTGTTGGGCTGCATGACCAGGACGGGCCGCTGCAGCCTCTCGATCAGCCAGGCGATCGTGGCGGTCTTGCCGGTGCCGGTGGCGCCCAGCAGCACGACGTCCTTGTCGCCCCGTTCCACCCGCCGGGCCAGCTCGTCGATCGCCTGGGGCTGGTCTCCGGACGGCGTCATGTCCGTGACGACCTTGAACGGCGCCACCTTGCGCTGCAGATCGGTGATCGGCCGCATCTCGACTCCCCCCGTACCGGACACCGGCGGACCGGGGCGATCCGCCGCTCCCCACTTTATGCAGCGGGTCCGACAATCTCGCACAGAAGGAAGTTTCCCAGGTCACGGGGTTTGATCTGCGGGGGACGAGGCCGGGAGCGGCAGCTGGGCGCGGACCCGGAAGCCGCCGCCGTCGCAGTGTCCGGCGGAGAACACCCCGCCCAGGGCGGTGACCCGTTCGCGCAGCCCCACCAGGCCGTTGCCGCCGCTGGGCAGACCGTGGCTGGGCGCCGCGCGCGGCGGCGCGTTGGTCACCTCGACCTCGACGTACTCCGGCCGCACGCACAGGTCGATGCTGGTGTCGGCGTCGCCTGCGTGCTTGTGGACGTTGGTGAGGGCCTCTTGGACGAGCCGGTACACCGCGCGGCTGACCGCCGGGGGGATGGCCTGCTCCCGCTCCCCCCGGACGCGCAGGGTCACGCGCAGGCCCGCGGCGCTGGACTGGTCGACCAGGGCGCGCAGGTCCTCCATGGTCGGCGAGGACTGCGGCAGCACGTCCTCGCCCTGCCGCAGCACGCCGATGACCTGGCGCAGCTCCTCCAGCGCCTGCCGGCCCATCTCGCCGATGACCGCCGCGGTCTCGGCCGCCCGCGCGGGGTCGCGCGCGGCGATGGCCTTGAGCGCCCCCGCGTGCACCACCATGACGCTGACGCGGTTGGCGACCACGTCGTGCATCTCTCGGGCGATCCTGGTGCGCTCCTCGGCGCGCGCGCTTTCGGCGAGCAGATGCTGTTGCAGTTCCAGGCGTTCGGCGCGTTCCTGCAAAGACGCGAACAGCTGCTTGCGGGCGCCCATGTAGAGGCCCAGGAGCACCGGGGACAAGATGAACGTCACGCCGCCGGCGACCTGCGCGAGGAAGGGATCCTTGTTCGCGGTGGGCCCCGGTTGCACCAGGAAAGAGACGAAGGACACCGCGGCGATGACCAGCACGATGCGGCGTGACGCGGTGTAGGCGCCCAACGAGTACAAGGTCACCACCACGGAGAACGCGCCCGCGCCCGCGACCGTCCCGAGGACCAGGGCGAACAGCGCGAGGGCGACCGGATGGCGGCGCCGCACGATCAGGGCGAGCCCCAGCAGCACGCTGCACCCCGACACGACGGAGGGGGGAAGCCAGAAGTCCTGGGGGGTGAACCAGAGGAAGACCGCGTCGACGACGGCGATGCCGACGGCCAGGGACAGGTCGAGCGCCTGGGATCGGCGGGTCGGCCACAAATCCGACCACCACTCCAGAAACCCCTCCCACCAGCGCCGGAGTCGCATGGAACGAGCCTATAGCCCAGTTCGATCAGGACCGTTCCGATAACGACGCCCCGGCGGCACAGAGGGGACAGTGCGATGAATTCGTCACTGACATCCCACTTTCACCGACGATCTGCAACAAGGATCTTCGGGCGTCCGCAATCGGCCCCCGAGCGGACGCCCGCCCGCGCCGTTACGGTGCGCACATTCGCGTGTGCCGGGCCGGTGGCCCTGCTCTGCCGCTGTGGTTACGATGACGACGCCGCCGACGGACGGGAAAATTTGTTGCGATGACCCGATTCGCGCTCTGGTTCGGGAAGAACGCCGACGCCCTCATCGCCCTGGTGCTGGCCATCGGCGTCGCCGTGATCGGCCTCGGGGTGGAAGTGCCGGACGAAGTGACCGACAGCGCGATCCTCGCGGTGATCGGCCTGCTGGCCACCTCGGTGCTGCGCGACCGCACCCGCCGCCAGCCGGTGGAGACCGAGGTGCGCGACACGCTGCGGTCGTCCTCGGCGACGCTGGACGCGCTGAGCGAGCGGCTGGCGGACATCGAGCGGTTCGAGAGCGTCGTGTCCGACACCAGGCGCGCCCTGGACGAGACGTCGGTGGTGCGGGTCATCGACGGGACCCAGGTGGCGCAGGAGCTCGCCGAGGCCCGCCGCGACACCGACCGCTGGTTCTTCAAGGGCGGCACCGGCACCTACATCCGGGCGCGGACGCTGCCGGAGTGCGTGGCCGCGGCCCGCCGCGAGCGCCGCACCCTGCTGGTGCGGCTGGAGATCATCGATCCCACCAACGTCACCGTGTGCGAGGCCTACGCGCGGCACCGCCGGTCGGTGTCCGACCGCCCGGACGCCACGGGCGAGCCGTGGACGACGGACCGCACCCGCAAGGAGGCCTACGCCACGATCCTGGCGGCCTGCTGGCACAAGCAGCGCTTCAACATGCTCGACATCGACGTCGGCCTGTCGCAGACGATGACCACGCTGCGCTACGACCTGGCCGCGTCCC
The DNA here is from genome assembly GCF_001552235.1 of Actinomadura rubrobrunea NBRC 15275. NCBI lineage: Bacteria > Bacillati > Actinomycetota > Actinomycetes > Streptosporangiales > Thermomonosporaceae > Actinomadura > Actinomadura viridilutea. Next base: position 14,656 of record NZ_BCQU01000018.1, read on the forward strand.
GCCTGGTGGTCACGCGGGACGACCCGCGCGGCGAGGCGCTGGTGGTCGACAGCGGGAAGTTCTACTACGCCTGGTGCGCCGCCGAGCTGCAGACCAGCCTGGACCAGGCGCGCCGGGTCCCGGTCGAGCAGGCGCGGCTGGCCCCGCTGGACGACGAGCCGACCGTCGAGGAGGCGCGCAAGCTGTTCGAGGTCATCGGGATCGAGCTGCCGGGCTCCTACACCGACCGCGACGTCATCGAGATCATCCGCAAGGCGCTGCGCGCCAAGGATCCCTACGAGTGATCAGCGATGCGCTTCTCGGATCGACACGGCAGCGTCTACGGCGCCGTCCGCGACGAGATCGCCGCGGGCACCGCGACGGGGTCCCTGCCCGCGTGGGCGCGCGACGTGCTGGCGGACGTCGCCGCGGGACGCTCCCCCACCGCCGTCGTCCGGCATCCCCTGGGGTTCCTGTGCGTGCCCGTGGAGCGGCGCGGTGAGCTGGGGGTGTGCCTGCACATCTGGTCGCCGCAGGTGGCCCCGGCGGAGTCGACGACGTCCCTGGTGCACTGCCACAGCTGGGACCTGGTCAGCTTCGTTCTTTATGGGAACGTACGGAACATGCGCGTGCGCGTCGAGGAGGACGGCCCGGCCACGCACCGGGTGTTCGAAGTGCTCAGCCGGGGGGACGTGGACGAGTTGCGCGCCACCGGCCGCACCGTCCGGTACACCCCGGGGGACGTCGCCACGCATCGCAGCGGGGAGACCTACAGCCTGCCCGCGGGGGCGTTCCACAGCACCTTCATCGAGGGCGAGCCGGACGCCGCGACGGTCGCGTTGGGACGCCAGACCCCGGGCGGCGGCGACCTGTCCCTGGGGCCGCTCGACACCCCCAGCCACCAGGTGCGGCGGATGACGTGCGACCCGGACGAGGCCGCCCGCGCCGCCCTCCACTCGGCGCGCCGCATCGCCGCCGAGTACTCGCTGGAGCCGCCGTCCGTCACGCTGCCCTCGGGAGGGGACCCCGCGCCCTCCGGAGGCGCCGGCGGGGGCGCGGCGCGCCAGTCTTCCGAGCCCGCCCCGCCCCGACGGGGTCCCGACGACGATCCGACACCGCGCCGTTCGGGGCGCCCCTGACGTACTGCCGCCTGCCGATTGGAGAGGCCCGATGAGCGCCCGTACCCCGTCCCAGGCCGATCCGGTCGATCTCATGCAGGCGCGCAGGGTCGCCATCGACGCGGCCGAGGCGGCGGGGGCGCTGCTGCGCAGGCGCATGTGCGAGCCGCTGGGGGTGCGGGCGAAAGGCGACGGCGTCGACGTGGTCACGGAGCTGGACACCGCCGCCGAGGCGCTGATCCTGGACAGGCTGCGGGCCGCCTACCCGGGCCACCGCGTCGTCGCCGAGGAGTCGGGGGTGCTGGAGGCCGCGGACGGCGGCGACGGCGACATGGTCTGGCTCGTGGACCCGCTGGACGGCACCAACAACGTCGCGATCGGCATGCCGGTGTACGCGGTGGGGCTGGCGTTGTGCGCGGGGTCGGTTCCGGTGCTGGGGGTGGTGCACGATCCCGTGACGGCGCGCACCTGGTCGGCTGCGCGCGGCCAGGGAGCGCTGGGACCGGACGGCGCGCGGCTGCGGCTGACCGGGCCGGGGCGCGTCAGGCATCCCGTCCTGGCCTGGACGCAGGGCCATGAGGTGGGGCGGGGCGACCCGGTGGCGTTGCGGCTGCGCACGTCGCTCGAGGCGGGGTGCGGACGGCTGCTGCAGTTGTGGGCGCCGTTGGTGGCGTGGGTGATGCTGGCCCGGGGCGACATCGACGGCATCGTCGGCTACCGCCCCGAGATCGTCGACTTGCCCGCCGGCGCGCTGCTGGCCGCCGAGGCGGGGGCGGAGCTGCGCCGCCTGGACGGGTCCCCGTACGAGCTCGACATCGACCTGCCCCCGGCCGACCGCGGCTTCGTGGCCGCCCGTCCCGACCTCATGGACAGCCTTCTGGAGACCGCCGCCGCGACCGTCAACGGCGCCCGCCCCGTGTGAACCGAGGGCCCGGCGCCGGCGGCGGTTCAGCCGGTGAGCAGGAGGACGACCACGCCGGCGGCGCATCCCGCGACCGCCAGGAGCGCGCCGGTCGCCAGGAACTTCACCATCGGCACCCGCACGTCCCAGCGGCGGCACCATTCGAACCACAACAGCGTCGCCAGCGACCCCCACGGTGTGATCACCGGGCCGACGTTGGTGCCGATCAGCAGGGCCAGCAGCTGGTCGTGGTTGGCGACCGGGACGGCCGACTCGCCCGCCACGTAGGCGGGCAGGTTGTTGATGACGTTGGACAGGCCGCCGCCGGCGAACGCGGCCCGCAGCGCGCCGCCCAGGCCGTCGTCGGCGCCGACGAGCCCGCGCATCGCCTCGTCCAGCCCGTACCGCTCGAGCGTCGGCTCGACGAGGAACAGCCCGGTGACGAACACCATCAGCTGCCAGGGGATCAGGGAGGGGCGCAGGGCCGACCGGTCGCGGACGGCGAACGCGACCACCGCGACCGCCGCCGCGGCGGTGGCGGCCAGGCCCAGGGCGATCCCGGTGTGGACGCCCGCGAGGATGGAGCCGATGAACAGCACGCACGCCCCCGCGGTCGACAGGAACAGCGCCCGGTCGCGCACGGGGACGGGCGGGGGCGGCTCGTAGCGTTCCGCGCCGCGCATGCCGCGCCGCCAGAAGAACACCCACAGCAGCGCCATGGTCACCGCGAGGACGGTCAGCTGGGGCGCCCACATGCGCGCGGCGAACTCGGGCGTCTCCAAGGCGACGCGGTCGGCCGCGAGCAGGTTCGTCAGGTTGGACACGGGCAGCAGCAGGCTGGCCGTGTTGGCCAGCCACACCGTGGTCATCGCCAGCGGCAGCGCCGCGATGCGCGCCCGCGCCGCCAACGCCAGCATGACCGGTGTTAGCAGCACCGCGGTGGTGTCCAGGTTGAGGAACACGGTGGTGGTCGCGGCGAACGCCACGCACAGCACGAACAGCACGGGGTACGCGCCGCGTCCGAGCCGCGCCATGCCCTGGGCGATGGCGTCGAAGACCCCCGCCTCCTTGGTCAGCTCCGCCAGGACGATGACGCTGAACAGGAACAGCAGCAGGGGGGCGATGCGTTCGAGGCTGGCGCGCGCGTCGGCGCTGGGCAGCAGACCCGTGGCCACGAAGACCAGGCCCAGCAGCAGGAGCCCGATGCGGATCCAGTCGAGCACGCCGAGAGCGCTCAGCGCGCGCCTGATGGTCTGGCTGGGTGGGGCCACGGCCGTCATGATCCCACACTGTCCGCGCCGCCCTCCTCTCCCGGACGGATGGGGGCGGATGGCCGCGCATCCCCCGCGGCGCGGGCGTTGCGGCGATGCACGGGCCGGTTCGCCCGCGCGATACTGGCCGCATGACACCCCCTTCCGGCCCGTACGGGCAGGACCGCCCGACTGACTTCTTCATCAGTTACTCGCCTGCCGACGAACGCTGGGCCGCGTGGATCGCCTGGCAGCTCGAGACGGCGGGGCACCGGACGATGATGCAGGCGTGGGACTTCGTCCCCGGCACCAACTTCATCGACTTCATGGACCGCGGCCTGTCGGAGGCCAAGGTCGTCATCGCGGTGCTGTCGCGCAACTACCTGCGGTCGCGGTACGGACGGTGGGAGTGGATGACGGCGTTGCGCGCCGACCCCGACGACCCCGCGCGCAAGCTCGTCACGGTGCGCATCGAGGACTGCGAGATCGACGGTCTGCTGTCGACCATCACGTACGTGGACCTGGTGGGCGTCGAGGACGCCGCGCAAGCGCGCGCGCTGCTGATGCGCCGCATCAACGAGGCGCTGACCGGGCACGCGCGTCCGCTGACCGGGCCCGCCTTCCCGGGATCGCCCGGGACGCACGCGGAGCCTTCCCCGGCGGAACCCGCCGGCGGGACGCTGCCCGAGGCCACGGGAGAGCGCGCGATGCGCCGTGCGCCCGTGGTGCCGCCCGCGTTCCCGGGCGCGGCGGGTGACGACATCCGGCCGCGGGAGCACCTGAGCGTGCTGCACGTGTCGGGCCCCCGGTTCGGACGCACCCTGGCCGAACCGGACGAGCCGACCACGGCCACGGAGCTGCAGGATCGCATCTGGAGCGACGTCACGCGGCTGACGGACGCGGGCGTGCCGCGCCCCGACCTGCTGGTGGTGACCGGGAATCTGACCCACTCGGGCAGCCGCAAGGAGTTCGCCGAGGCGCTGTCGTTCCTGACGAGCCTGCGGGCGCTGCTGGGCCTGGAGGCGCAGCGCGTGGTGGTCGTGCCGGGCCCGCACGACGTGACCCGCGCGGCGTGCCAGGCGTACTTCTCCAGCTGCGAGGCCGACGACATCGAGCCGCAGCCGCCGTACTGGCCCAAATGGCGGCATTTCGCGGGGCTGTTCAAGGAGTTCTACCAGGGCCTCGACAGCCTCATCTTCGACAGCGCCCAGCCCTGGACGCTGTTCCCCATGCCGGACCTCAAGGTGGTCGTCGCCGGCCTCAACTCCACGCTGCCGATCACGCACCGTCCGGAGGACCGCTACGGGGAGGTGGGCCGCGCGCAGGCCGCGTGGTTCACCGAGCGGCTGCGGCATTTCGAAGACGAGGGCTGGCTGCGCCTGGGCGCCGTCGCGCACAGCCCGGTCGCCGGGCAGAAGGACGCGATGCGCGACCCCGACGTCGTCGACTCCCTGCTGGGAACGCACGTCAACCTGTTCTTCCAGGGGACGCCGTCGGAACTGGGCACGATGCCGCTGATGCCGTCCGAGACGCCCGTCGTGCCCGCGCTCGGTCCCGGCCGCCACCAGACCGTCGTCATACGGCGCGACGGATTGGAACGCTGGATCCCCGAGCACGCGGAACGACGCTCCCCCGAACGGCTGGAACGCTCCTGGACCTTCGTCGGCGCGACCTTCTCCCCGCCGCGCGAGCAGTCCGAGCCGCCCGCCCCCACCCCGCAGATCGAACGCTCCCACGGCGACGAACGCGCGGAGGCCGCCCCCGACCCGACGGCGCGCCTGCTGGACCGCATCGCCGAGGCCTGCGAGACGCGGTTCGAACGCGCCAACATACGCCGCGTGGTGCCCGCGCCGCGCCCCGGGGGCGGCACAGACGCGCCGCATCTGCTGCTCACCCACATGGAGGACGGCTTCGTCCGCCAGTACCGCATCGGCGCCCACGTGGGACAGGTGACGGAGGCGGACGTGGACGCGTTCGCCCGCCACGTGCACGCCGACGGCTCCGACCACGGCTCGGAACTGGTCTACGTGGGCCCGCCCCCGCCGCGGTCACTGCGCGAGGACGCGTTGCGCCGCGGCATCAGGGTGCGCAGCTTCACCGAGTTCCAGGGGTTGCTGGACCTCTCCGAGTACGTGGCGGGGCAGACGGCGCGGCTGTCGTCCGGCGACCTGTACCCCCCGTCCCTGTACGTGCCGCAGCGCTACCGGGTGGTGGACCGCCAGCCCTCGGACACGGCCGGCGACGAAGTGCGCGACGACGTCGTCGGGGAGATGCTGCGCCTGCTCGCCGCCGACCACGGGCGGTTCGTGCTGCTGCTCGGCGACTTCGGCCGCGGCAAGACGTTCGCGTTGCGCGAGCTGGCCCGCCGCATCCCCGAGGAGCTGCCGCACGTCATCCCGATCCTCATCGAGCTGCGCGCCCTCGACAAGGCCCACTCGGTGGACGGCCTGGTCGCCGCGCACCTGGCCAACCACGGCGAGGAGCTGATCGACCTCAAGGCGTTCCACTACATGCTGCGGCAGGGCCGCATCGTGCTGCTGTTCGACGGGTTCGACGAGCTGGTCACCCGCGTCACCTACGACCAGGCCGCCGAACACCTGGACACGCTGCTGCAGGCCGCCCAGGACAAGGCGAAGATCGTGGTGGCCAGCCGCACGCAGCACTTCAAGTCGCAGGCGCAGGTGCTCACCGCGCTGGGCGAGAAGGTGGGGGTGCTGCCGCACCGCCGGGTGCTGAGCCTGGAGGACTTCACGCCCGCGCAGGTCCGCGCGTACCTCGTCAACCGCTACGGCGACGAGCGCACCGCGGACGAGCGGCTGCGCATCCTGGCGGGCCTGGAGGAGCTGCTGGGCCTGACCAGCAACCCGCGCATGCTCAGCTTCATCGCCGACCTGCCCGAGGAGCGGCTGCGGGCGGTCGCGCACGCCCGCCACACCGTCAGCCCCGCCGACCTGTACCGGGAGATCCTGTCGTCCTGGCTGGCGTACGAGGCCGAACGGGTCCGCCACGCGGGCGGTCCGACCGGGCTGACCGTCGAGGCCATGTGGGAGGCGGTCGGCACGCTCGCGCTGCGGCTGTGGGAGAGCAACGAGCCGTTCCTGCGGCTGGCCGAGCTCACCGACGTGGCCGACACGCTCACCGGTCTCACCGAGGGGCGCATGTCGCGCGACCAGATGACCCACGCCGTGGGGGCGGGCAGCCTCCTGGTGCGCACCGAGGAGGGCCTGTTCGGGTTCATCCACAGCTCCGTGATGGAGTGGCTCGTCGCCAAGCACATCGCGGAGGAGTTCGGCAGGACCGCCGCGCCGCGCGTGCTCGTCACCGGCCAGCTGTCGCAGCTGACCGTCGACTTCCTGTGCGACCTGGCCGACACGCGCGCCTGCCAGCAGTGGGCGGCGCAGGTGCTGGCGGACGCCGACGCGGACGACGTGGCGCGCGCCAACGCCCTCAAGATCACCACGCGGCTGCGCACGTCGACGCGCACCGACCTGCGCGGCGCCCGGCTGGCCGGCGAGGACCTGTCCTACCGCGACTTCCAGGGCGTCGACCTGACCGGCGCGGACCTGACCGAGGCGCAGCTGGTCGGCGCCGACCTGTCGCGCGCGGTGCTGCGGGACGCGTCGCTGGCCGGGGCCCGGCTCGACGAGGCCCGGCTGACCGGCGCGGACCTGCGCGGCGCCGACCTGTCCCGGGCGCGGCTGGCCCGCGCCGACCTGCGGGACGCGACGGTCGACGGCAGCCGCTGGACGCGCGCCGCCCTCATCGACGCGACCCTGCCGGACCGCATCGCGTCCGCGCCCGAGCTGCGCGAGGCCGCCATCGCCCCGGGCCGCCCGGTGGACCTGCAGGTCGCCCCCGCCGGGATCGGGGTGCCGTACGGATTCCACTTCGCCACCAGCCGGCTTCCTCAGCCCCTCGCCTACAGCCCCGGCGGGTCGATCCTCGCGGTGGGAGGCGAGGACGGAGGCGTCCTGGTGTGCGATGCGCTCACGGGGAAGCCTCTGCGCATGCTCCTGGGCCACCGCGACCGCACGTACGCGGTCCTGTTCGACAGCACCGGCAACTTGCTGGCCACCGGATCGGCCGACGGCACCGTGCGGCTGTGGGACCTGGCCACGGGGCACTGCGCGCACACGTTCACCGTGCATCCCGAAGGGGTGTGGCCCGTCGTCGTCGGCCCGCCCCGCCCCGACGCCGAGGACCCCTACCAGGGCGCGCTCCTCGCGGCGGGGGCGGCCGATGGGACCATCCGCCTGTGGGACTGCGCCACCGGCGAACGACGTCACGAACTGCCGGGGCACACCGCCCCCATCTACACGGCGGTGTTCGACCCGAACGGCACGCTGATGGTGACGGGCGACTACGCGGGCGTCCTGCGCGTCTGGGATTTGAAGACGGGCGAACTGCAGCGCGAGCTCACCGGCCACCGCGGCTCCGTCTACCGGGCCGTGTTCCACCCCGACGGCTCCCTCCTCGCGGCGGGGGACGAAGCCGGCGTGGTGCGCCTCTGGGACATCCGCACCGGGGAGATCAAACAGGAGCTGCTGGGCCACACGGGCCGCGTGTACGCCATCGCGTTCCACCCTGACGGCGACCTGATGGTGACCGGCTCCACGGACAAGTCCGTACGGCTGTGGCGGGACGGGCGCCACCATCGCACCCTCACCGGGCACGACGGCGCCATCTACCAGGCCACGTTCAGCCCCGACGGGCGGCGCCTGGCCACCGCCGACAGCGCCGGCGCCGTCCGCCTCTGGGACCCCGACACGGGGCGGCTGCGCGTGGAGCTCGCCGGGCACCGGGGGGCGGTGTGGCCGTTCGCGTTCCGCCCCGATGGCGCCGAGCTCGCCACCAGCAGCAACGACGGCACCGCCCGCCTGTGGGACGCCGAGACGGGCCAGTGCCGGGTCGTGCTGCGCGGCCACGGCCGCCGCGTCACCGGCGTGTGCTTCTCCCCCGACGGCGGCCTGCTGGCGTCGAGCGGCAACGACGGCCTGGTGCGGCTGTGGGAGCCGCGCACCGGACGCCTGGTGCGGGAGCTGCACGGCGTCGCCGACAACCTCACGTCCGTCGCCTTCAACCCCGAGGGCGGGCAGCTGGCCACCGCCACCAACGACGGCGGCGTCCACCTGTGGCAGGCGGGCACGGGCACGTTCGAACGCGAACTCAACGTCGAGACCGACCACGTGTGGGCGCAGTCGTTCAGCCCCGACGGGACGCGCCTGGCCACCGCCAACGACGACGACACCGTCCGCCTGTGGTACTGGACCACGGGCCGGCAGACCGTCAACCTGGCCGACCACCGCGGCCGGGTGCGCTCCATCGACTTCTCCCCCGACGGGAGCATGGTCGCCACCGGCTGCGACGACAACCTGGTCCGCCTCTGGGACCCCCGCACCGGCGAATGCCTCTTCACGCTGCGCGGGCACACCGACCGCGTCTACCGGGTGCAGTTCGACGCCACGGGGGACACGCTCGTCAGCGCGAGCAACGACGGCACCGCCTGGCTGTGGGACCCGCGCGCGGGCCAGGCGCGCCGCGTCCTCACCGGCCACACCGGACGGCTGTGGACCGCCGCCTTCCACCCCGGGGGCGACATCCTGGCCACGGCCGGGGACGACCTGGTGGTGCGGTTGTGGGACCCCCATGAGGGGCGCGTCCTGCACGTCCTGTCCGGCCACACCCGACGCGTCTGGTCGGTGGCGTTCTCACCGGACGGCGCTCTGCTGGCCAGCGCGGGCGACGACGGCGCCATCATCCTGTGGGACGTGTCGGACCCCGCCGCGCCGTTCCGCCGCGCCACCCTGCTCGGGCTGCCCGACGGATGGGCCGCGCTGTCGCCGTCCGGCCGCTACAAGTGGGAGGGCGAGGTCGCGTCGGCGTTCTGGTACGCCATCGGCATGTGCCGCTTCGAGCCGGGGGAACTCGACGCGTACCTCCCCGAGGTGCACCAGATCCCCCTGGACGCGGAGTTCTGACGGCCTTCTGCGGCGCCGCGGGACGGCCGCGGCGCCGCAGAAGGCCACGGACCCCGTACCGGTCTCACCCCGCCGGGGCGGTGTGGGCGCGGCGGACCAGCTCGTCCCACAGCGCGTCGACCTGGGCGTGCAGCTCGTCCAGGCTTCCGGAGTTGTCGATGACGTGGTGGGCGAGCGCACGCCGCTGCTCCCGGGTGGCCTGCGCGGCGATCCGGGCGCGCGCCTCCTCCTCGGTCATCCCGCGCCGCTCCACCAGCCGCCGGATCTGCGTCTCCACGGGGGCGTCCACGACCACCACCACGTCGTACATGCCGGCGAGGTCGTTCTCCACCAGCAGCGGCACGTCGTACACCACCACGGCGTCCTCGGGGGCGGCCTCCATCAGCTCCGCCACCCGCTCCCCCACCAAGGGGTGGACGATCGCGTTCAGCGCGGCGCGCCGGTCGGCGTCGGAGAACACGATCGAGGCGAGCTTCTCGCGGTCGAGCGACCCGTCCGGCCGCAGGATCTCCTCGCCGAACTCGGCCGCCACCGCCGCCAGCCCGGGGGTGCCGGGCTCGACCACCTCCCGGGCGATCCGGTCCGCGTCGATGATCATCGCGCCGTGGGCGCGGAGCCGCGCCGACACCTCGCTCTTGCCCGATCCGATTCCGCCGGTCAGTCCCACCTTCAGCACGGCCCCCACCCTAACGACCGCCCGGTCGGCGGCCGAGCGCGCGGGTCAGCCGGCGGCCGCGGCGGGGACGAGGTCCTTGCGCATGTGCACCAGCGTCAGATGGGCCGCGACGCGTTCGCGGTGGGTCTCGTGGTAGCCGAGCCGCCGGCACAGCCGCAGGCCGCCCTCGCTGAGATGGCCGGTGAACAGGACGCAGGCGTCGGCGCGGTCCGCGACGTTCTCCTCCAACGCGGCCAGCAGGCGGGCGCCGATGCCGCGCCGCTGCACGTCCGGCGCGACCACCAGCCGGCCGATGAGGCAGGTGCGGCCGCTGAACTGGGCCCGCACCGCCCCGACCAGCCGGTGCCCGGCGACGGCCTTGAGCACCGCGGCGTCGCCGTCGAGCACCGCGCGCACCTGCTCCAGCGACTCCACCAGCGGGGGGATGAACGGGTCGCCGTACAGCTGCGCCTCGGCCAGGTAGGCGGCGCGCTGCACGGTGAGGATCTCCCCGGCGTCGGCGGGCCCGGCCCGTTCGATCACGACCTGCGGCTCGTCCATGAACCGACCCTAGCGGGGCGCGGGACGCGGGCCCGGCTCACCGTCCGATCCGGACGGTCACCGTGACGGGATAGTGGTCCGACGCCCGCGACCGGATCACCTTGTAGTCGGCGAACGTCAGATCGTCGGTGCCGAAGATCCAGTCGAACCGCTCGCCGCCCGCCGTGGTCGGCGAGGGGTCGTCGCCGAACGCGGCGCTGCGCAGCTCGGTGCCCTCCAGCATGCGCCGGACCGCCGCGCTGCCGGGGCCGGCGTTGAAGTCCCCGCCGATGATCGTGCGGGGCGCGCCGCCCCACGCCCGCAGCAGCGTGGCCGCCTCCCGGACGCGCTCGGTCTCCTCGTCGGCGCCGCCCTCGAGGTGCGTGGACCACACGTCGAGCGTCGTGTCGCCCACGCCCAGGCGCGCCCACACGTACCCGCGGATCTGCGACCAGTCGCCCTTGGCCATCCGGCCGGTGCCCGAGCTGCGCACCGGCAGCGACGTGAGGATCGCGTTGCCGAACTGCCCGTCGGCGGCCGGGCCCCACACCAGCGACATGCCGAGGCGGCGGGCCAGCCAGACGGCCACGTCGGTCGTGCCCGACTGCAGCGATCCGCGTCCGGCCTCCTGCAGCAGCACCACGTCCACGCGCTGCCGCTCGATCACCTGGGCGAGGCCCTCGGGGTCGAGGCGGCCGTCCTGGTCGATGGCGTGGTGGATGTTGTAGGTGAGCACCCGCACCTGCCCCGCCGGGCGCGCCGCGGCGGCGGCCTTGCGGTTCGGCGTGGTGAACGTGAAGATCAGCGTGCCGAGCAGCAGCACCAGCGCGCAGGCCCCGGCGGTCAGCGCCCGCACCGGCGCCCGCGCCGGCAGCGGGCCGCCCCGCGCCGCCGCGATCGCCGCCAGCGCGCCGAGCAGGATGCCGGCCAGGCCGGGCAGCACGTTGTTCGGCAGCGGCAGCGGCTCGATCGCGCTGACCAGGTACGGGATGAGGATCACGGCGATCAGCAGGCCGCCCAGCGCGGCGCCCGCGTCGACCCGCCACACCGGGCCGCCCGCCCCGGCGCGGCGCAGCGGCGCCCGGCACGCCACCGCCAGCAGCCACGCCGCCAGCACCTGCCCGACGATCACCACCGGCACCACCTCGATGCCGCTGACCGCGTACGTGCCGGCGACCGCGCCCACGGCGACGCCGAGGACGGTGCCGCCCAGCACGCACACGCCGCCGGGCACCGCCCGGACCGCCAGGCCCGACGCCAGGAACGCCAGCGCCAGGCCCTGCCCGGCGACGACCACGACGTGCGCGACGGTCAGCGACCGCCACCCCGAGGACGCCACGAACGCCGGGCTCGACAGCACCAGGGTCTGCAGCGCGACGAAGGGGCCGATCGCCGAGGCGCCCAGGGCGTCCCGCCAGGAGATCCCCGGCGCCTCCACCGGCCCGGAGGACAGCTCCCGGTACAGCGCGTACGCGCCGAGCCCCACGAACGCCAGGCACGGCAGCCACGGCCACACCCCCGGCCGCCACACCGGGTCCCAGGTGCCGAACGCCATGCGCACCGCGGTGTCGGCCGACAGCCCCGCGACGGCGGCGGTGGCGAAGCCCACGCCGGACAGGCCGCGCGCGCCCTCGTACAGCGCGGCCACCGCGACCATGCCGATCGCGGTCCCGCCGAGCGCCAGCCAGACCTGCGGCTGGATCGCCTCGGCGACCAGCCGCACCGCCAGCAGCCCGCCGACGCCGACGAGCAGCAGGCCGCGCGGCCCGGCGGCCCGGCGCACCAGCGGGCCGGCGAACCCGGCCAGGAACACCGCCAGCAGGACGACGGCGGCCGCAGCGGGGCCCACCGAGTGGGCGAAGTGGTCGAACTGCGGCAGCGAGAAGCGCAGGGTCTGCGCGAGCACGGCGACGGTGACGGCGATCAGCGCCAGCCGCGCCGGCCCTTGCGGGACGATCGGAGGACCGGCCTGCGCGGGGCCGCCGGTCCGGGTGCCTACCTCTGTGCTGGCCAATTGAACGTGTGCTCCCCGGGGACGAGCATGAACGGGCGGGACGAGCGGTCGGGCCGTCGAAGGGCCCGGAGGGTTCCGGCCGAGATCCTATGACCCCTCGGACGCCGCCCACCGCCACGACGCCGCAAAATTGACGACGCCGCCCGCGCCGACGGCGCGGCATAACGATCATGTTATGCGGCTGTGCCGTGTCATCCCGTCCCCTGAGGGAAACGGGCACCAGCCCTCAGCGCGCCCCGCCGCGAGGCACGGAACGTCCGCGCAGGCAGGCCTGAGCGAACATCGCGTACTGCGGGGTCAGCCCCGGGATTCACGAGGGCGCCTCTTCCGGAACACCGTCTTCCGGCAACGGTCATGCCCGCAGAAGCGACCCCAGACCCACCGCGGCCTGCGCGTCATCGTCTCCGACTTCCTCGCCCCCACCGACCCCGCACTGCAGCGCTCACGCCACCGTGACCGGGCCACATGGCAGTGGGCGCGTCGCAACACCGCGGGGGTGGGGTGCAGCGCCTCCACCACGTCTCACCCGACCGCGTCGCCCCGGGCACGCGCATCCTGCTGGAAACCGCGCCCCCCGTCGGCGGTGTGGATGGGGTGGCGGCGTCGTGCGCGTCGAACAGCCCTGTCCGGCACGGCAAGCCGTCAGGGCGCCGCCGGCAAGGCACCGCCGCGTCGAGTCGCGCCACGCAGGCCGGGCGGGCCGCACGCGACCGGCGGACGCCGCAAGCGGCGGCGCGCGTCCAGGTCCCTTCGCCTACTGCGGTCACGTCCGGACGGCGGACGTCCTCGGCTGCCGCGTCAGGAAGCCGATGGGGCTGCCTCGGAACGCACGCCACGACAAGGCGAAGACGCGCATCACGCGAAAAACGGGCTCCACCCGCCCTCACAAGCCGTCTGAGGGCACACGAGACGCCGACGGAGGTCGACGGACTGCTCGACCGCCCATGGAGCGCGGACGAGGCGAGCCTGCGGTGAGACGGCGCTGAAGACGCAGGAAGGCGACCACCAGGCCCGGCGGCGTCTCGGGGGGCCGCCCTCACGGATTCAGCGGTGGGCAGATGGGCCCTGAACGGTCCTGACGGCCTTCCTGAGCGTCCGGAGGTCCGTCCTAGGCAACCACATCCGCTGCGGCGCATGCGGGCGCGAGAGCAGCCTTGGCCGACCGGTGGGGCGGTTCCCAGGGCTCAGGGCCCTGGGAACCGCCCCACGGGCAGGCCGCCGCCCAGGTGCGCGCGGCGTGACGCGCGGCCCGGGACGGCCGGACGTTCCCGCGGTTACTGACCGCCGCCGGAGAGCTTCTCCCGCAGGGCGGCGAGGGCCTCGTCGGTGGCCAGGGCGCCGCCGGAGTCGTTGTCACCGCCGGAGTAGGAGGCGTCGCCGAGGGAACCGCCCTCGGCCTCCGCCTCGGCCCGGCGGGCCTCCTCGATCTGGCGGCGGTGCGCCTCGAAGCGGGCGCGCGCCTCGGCGTACTGGCGCTCCCAGGTCTCCCGCTGCTCCTCGTAGCCCGGCAGCCACTCCCCGGTCTCCGGGTCGAAGCCCTCGGGGTACTTGTAGTTGCCGTGCTCGTCGTACTCGGCGGGCATGCCGTAGAGCGTGGGGTCGAAGTCCTCCTCGTCGAACCCCACGGCGCCCTCGTTGGCCTGCTTGAGGGACAGGCTGATGCGGCGCCGGTCGAGGTCGATGTCGATGATCTTCACGAAGATCTCGTCGCCGACCTGGACCACCTGCTCGGGGATCTCCACGTGGCGCTCGGCCAGCTCGGAGATGTGCACCAGGCCCTCGATGCCCTCCTCGACCCGGACGAACGCGCCGAACGGCACCAGCTTGGTGACGCGGCCCGGCACGACCTGGCCGATCTGGTGGGTGCGGGCGAACTGCTGCCAGGGGTCCTCCTGGGTCGCCTTGAGCGACAGCGACACCCGCTCGCGCTCCATGTCGACGTCGAGGACCTCGACGGTGACCTCCTGGCCGACCTCGACGACCTCCGACGGGTGGTCGATGTGCTTCCAGGACAGCTCGGAGACGTGCACCAGGCCGTCCACGCCGCCCAGGTCGACGAACGCGCCGAAGTTGACGATGGAGGAGACCACGCCCTTGCGGACCTGGCCCTTCTGCAGGGTGTTGAGGAAGGTCTGGCGAACCTCGCTCTGGGTCTGCTCCAGCCAAGCCCGGCGGGACAGGACCACGTTGTTGCGGTTCTTGTCCAGCTCGATGATCTTGGCTTCGAGCTCGCGGCCGACATAGGGCTGCAGGTCACGCACCCGGCGCATCTCCACCAGCGAGGCGGGCAGGAAGCCGCGCAGGCCGATGTCGAGGATGAGACCGCCCTTGACGACCTCGATGACGGTACCGGTGACGATACCGTCCTCGTCCTTGATCTTTTCGATCGTGCCCCAGGCGCGCTCGTACTGGGCGCGCTTCTTGGACAGGATCAGGCGGCCCTCCTTGTCCTCCTTCTGGAGGACGAGGGCTTCGACGTGGTCGCCCACGGCGACGACCTCGTTGGGGTCGACGTCGTGCTTGATGGACAGCTCTCGTGAGGGGATGACGCCCTCGGTCTTGTAGCCGATGTCGAGGAGGACCTCGTCACGATCGACCTTGACGACCGTTCCCTCCACAATGTCGCCGTCGTTGAAGTACTTGATCGTCTCGTCGATCGCGGCGAGGAAGGCATCCTCGGACCCGATGTCGTTGACCGCTACCTGCGGAGTGGTCGAGGTCGCCTCGGTGCTACTCGTCATGTGTCGGCTGGCTCCGGATACGGACATGCGTAGTTGTCTGACGGATGCGCGGCGGGCCCATTTCCGCCCTGCCGAGGACCGGAAGGGACGCGGCTCGTGCCGCGTCAGTGTTACCGAACCGATGTCGACGACCTGACCGAGCGCGAGCCTGCTCCGTCCGAGACACGCGCAGGCCCACAGCGCAGCGATCAGGATATGGGACGCACAGCGCGCGGTCAATCGCGGGGTGAGCCCCGGTCCTGCGCTCAGTAGGCACGGGCGTAGGCTCGGAACCGGTCGGCGAGCTTCCGTTCCGCGGCCCTGGGGAACGATACGGTGTTCGGATCCCCATCAGAGATGTACCGTTCCCCGGGGTTTTTGTCCAACCAATCGAGCCAGGCGGTGGAGCAGTACCGCTTGCAGTCGTCCTCGGCGATCTTGCCCTCGGACCTCACCCGGGGGATGCGCCGCCAGTCGAAGTCCTTGCTGAACGGGGAGGCCGAGGGCCGCCACCCGGCCAGGAAGACGCCTTTGAACTGGTAGGAGCCGTCCTTGGCGTGCGCCCAGGCGGGCTTCTTCGGCTCGACCCCGAACGGGTAGGCCAGCGTCGTGGTGTGGATCCCCGCCAGCGACGTGATCTGGCTCTCGATCTCGCCGATCTCCTTCTGGACGGCGGACTGCGACAACTCCGCGAGGTTCTTGTGCGACAGAGTGTGGTTGCCCAGCTCGAACCCGTGCCGCACGAGCCACTTCAGCCCCTCCGCGGCGCGGTCGCCCATCTGGAACAGCTCCTTGTTCAGGTAGAACGTCGCCGTGGGCCGGAACCCGGGGTGGCGGCGCGCCGTCTCCATCAGGATCGCCACGGCGGTGTCGGGCGCCGGGTTGCCGCCGGCGTCCAGCGCGAAGTGCCCGGGCGTGCTGTCGTCGAAGGTCAGCACGACCGGGTACCGCCCCGCGGGGACGTTGATCCACCCGGCGGCGAACTCGCCGGCCGTGATCGGCGTATAGCCGGTTCTGGCCAGCCGCTCCATCTCGTCCCGGAACTCCTGGACGGACCGGTCAAGAGACATTTCCGGCTTTTTTACGATCCGGTGATACATGAGCACCGGGATCTGGCCGAGCTCGTTGGCCCGGACCCGCGCCGCCTCGGGACGCGCCTGAGCGATCACCGTCGTCGTCGGCGAGGGCGGCGCGGACGGCCGCTCCTGCCGCCGCGCCGGGTCCGCCGCCTTCCGCCCGCCGGACTCGCCCCGGGGCTCGGACTGCGCGCCGGCCCGCGCCGCCGCACGTTCGGGCGCGTCCCCGCGCTCTTCCCGCGGGAGGACGAGCCCCAGGATCACGGCACAGACGATGACCACACCGGCGATCTTGTGAAGAAGCGGCACGACCCCTCCAACGGCCCACGGAACGCGGCCAGGGAAAGCGTACGGCGCCCCGGTGTGCGACGGACAGAGCCACGCCTACCCGACATTCCGGGATCGCCGACGCCCGCTCCGGCGGCCCGCCCCTGCTGAGATGTACGCGCCTTCCCGCATACCCCCCTGACCCGCAATGACCACCGAGAGTGCCCATCGAAGCGCAAAAAGTGACCGATCGAAGGGAGATCACTCTTCCTGGACCCGCGTGTCGCCTCGCCTCCCCGCCCCCGGGGCCACCACAGCGCGCGAACACGATCAGAAGTCAAGGTCGCCGACGCCTGTGGCGCACCTCACACGGGCACCCGCAAGATCGCCGACATCATCGGCCGCCTCGGCACGGCCGACACAGAGCCGGAGGTCACTGGCCGACAGCGGTAGCGCGGGTGCGCGCAGCGGTCCGCCAACCCGACAGGCCTCCCGTCGCGGGTGCGGCAGCAGACGACCATCCGCGAACCCGGCCGGTACCGCTTCCCCGACCTGCGCAAGGTCTTCGAAAGAGGCGCCTGCCGACGGCCGGCGCGAACCACAGGGCACGCCGGTCTGCCGGTGCGCCGACGTCTCCGCCGGGCGGCGGAGCGGCGCGAGCGGGCACCGGTCGGACAGGCGGTCGAACCAGACCGGCGACGCACCCGCACGACCGCTGCCGAATCACCCGACTTCGCCCACTTCACACTGCGCCGACTCCGCGCCTCCCAGGTGCCGCCCGTCAGCGCCTGCGGCTCGAACGGACGCCCAGGCGCGTGCAGCGCAGTCGACGCCTCGCGCACCATCTGCGCGGCGCAGGCGCACGCTCGGCGGCCGCCCACTGCCCCAGGCACGGCGAAATCACCGACAGACGGCCAGGCGGCCGCAACGGCCAGACCACGCATCGTCCTCACCTTCGGCGTCCTCGCCGACGGCGTCGACCCCACCGAAGCCGTCGCCCAGATCCTCACCGCCGTCCCGCCGTTCCGCGCGGTCTGGAACCACGGCGCCGCGGTGAGCCGCAGGGGCCGCACCGGGACGGGTCAGTGGGCCGCGTCCTGCCAGGTGCGCCCGACGCCTATGGAGACCTCCAGGGGGGCGCGCAGGTCGTAGGCGCCGACCATCTGCTCGCGGATGAGGTCCTTGAGCCGGTCGAGCTCGCCCGGGGCGACCTCGAAGACCAGTTCGTCGTGGACCTGCAGGAGCATGCGCGAGCGCATGCCCTGCTCGCGCAGCGCCCGGTCGACGTTGAGGCTGGCGACCTTGATGATGTCGGCGGCCGAGCCCTGGATCGGCGCGTTGAGCGCCATGCGCTCGGCCATCTCGCGGCGCTGCCGGTTGTCGGAGGTCAGGTCCGGCAGGTAGCGGCGGCGGCCGAGGATGGTCTCGGTGTAGCCGTCGCGGCGGGCGCGGGCCACCACCTCCTGCAGGTAGTCGCGGACGCCGCCGAACTGCTGGAAGTACTCCTCCATCAGCTCGCGGGCCTCGTCGGCGGAGATGCGCAGCTGCTGCGACAGCCCGTACGCCGACAGCCCGTAGGCCAGGCCGTAGTTCATCGCCTTGATCCGGGCGCGCAGCTCCGAGTCGATCTCCTCGGGCGGCAGGCCGAAGACGCGGGAGGCGGTGATGGTGTGGAAGTCGGCGCGCTGCCGGAACGCCTCCAGCAGCGCCTCGTCCTCCGACAGGTGCGCCATGATCCGCAGCTCGATCTGGCTGTAGTCGGCCGTCAGCAGGCACTCGTAGCCCTCGCCGACGACGAACGCCTCGCGGATCTGCCGGCCCTCGGCGGTGCGGATCGGGATGTTCTGCAGGTTCGGGTCCGTGGACGACAGCCGCCCGGTCGCGGCGATCATCTGGTTGAACGTGGTGTGGATGCGCCCGGCGTCGTCGACCATCGGGATCAGCGAGTCGACGATGCTCTTGAGCTTGGCCGCCTCCCGCCAGCGCAGGATGTGCTCCAGGACGGGGTGCCCCTCCTTGGCCAGCAGGTTCGTCAGCGCCTCGGAGTCGGTGGTGTAGCCGGTCTTGGTGCGCTTGGTCTTGGGCAGCTTCAGCTCGTCGAACAGCACCTGCTGCACCTGCTTGGGCGAGCCCAGGTTGAACTCGTGCCCGACGGCCGCGTGCGCCAGCTGCTCGACGTCCTTGACCTGGCCGCCCAGCGAGGACGACAGCGCCGCCAGGTGCCCGGTGTCCACGGCGATGCCCGCGCGCTCCATGTCGGCCAGGACGCGGACCAGGGGCAGCTCCACCTCGTGCAGCAGCCGCGTGGCGCCGCGGCGCTCCAGGTCGCGGTCCAGGGCGTCGGCCAGCTCGGCGACGGCGCGGGCCCGCACGGCCAGCTCGCGGGCGGCCTCGGCCTCGCCGGAGCCGTCCAGGGTCAGCTGCCCGGAGTCGTCGGCCTCGTCGCGCAGCTCCCGGTGCAGGTAGCGCAGCACCAGGTCGGCCAGGTCGAAGGTGCGCTGCCCGGGGAGGGCCAGGTAGGCGGCCAGGGCGGTGTCGCTGGTGACGCCGTCCAGCGTCATGCCGCGGGCGGCCAGCGCCAGCATCGGGCCCTTGGCGTCGTGGATCGCCTTGGGCCGGGAGGGGTCGGCCAGCCAGGCGGCCAGCGCGCGCTCGTCGTCCTCGATCAGCTCGGCCGGGTCCAGGTGCACCGCCGGGCCCTTCGGGGACGCCAGGGCCAGCGCGGTGATGTCCCCGGTGCCGCGGCCCCACCGGCCCGACACGGCCACGCCGGTGCGGTCGGCGCCGGAGGCGTGCTCGGCCAGCCACGCCCCCAGAGCGCCGGGCTCCAGGTCGACGAGCTCCACCTCGAAGCCCTCGTCGGCCTCGGGCTGCCCGGGCGCCAGCGTCGCGTACAGCCGCTCGCGCAGCACCCGGAACTGCAGCGCGTCGAACAGCGTGTGGATCTCCTCGCGGTCCCAGCGGCCCATGGTCAGCTGCGGCGGGGTCAGCTCCAGCTCGACCTCGCAGTCCAGCTTGTTGATCTGGTGGTTGCGCAGGACCTGGCCCAGGTGCTCGCGCAGGTTGTCGCCCGCCTTGCCCTTGATCTCGTCGACGTGGGCGACGAGGTTCTCCAGGTCGCCGTACTTGGTGAGCCACTTGGCGGCGGTCTTGGGGCCGACGCCGGGCACGCCCGGCAGGTTGTCGCTGCTCTCCCCCACCAGCGCGGCCAGCTCGCGGTACCGCTCGGGCGGGACGCCGTAGCGCTTCTCCACGGCGGCCGGGTCCATGCGGGTCAGCTCGGACACCCCGCGCACCGGGTACAGGACCGTGACGTGATCGTTGACGAGTTGGAAGGCGTCCCGGTCGCCGGTCACCACCAGCGTCTCCATCCCGGCGGCGGCGGCCCGCACGGCCAGCGTGGCGATGATGTCGTCGGCCTCGTACCCGGCCGCCGACAGCCGCGGGATGCGCAGCGCGTCCAGCACCTCGAAGATCAGGCTGACCTGGCTGCGGAACTCGTCGGGCGCCTTCTGCCGGCCCGCCTTGTACTCGACGTACTGCTCGTGCCGGAACGTGGGCTCGGACCGGTCGAAGCACACCGCGATGTGCGTGGGCTGCTCGTCGCGCAGCACGTTGATCAGCATCGAGGTGAAGCCGTACACCGCGTTGGTCGGCTGCCCGTCGGTGGTGCTGAAGTTCTCCACCGGCAGGGCGAAGAACGCCCGGTAGGCCAGCGAGTGGCCGTCGAGCAGAAGGAGCCGGTCGTGCTGCTTGTCAGGGGTCGATGCTTGGGTCGCCACAGTGTGACTCTAGTCTGCGCCTACGACGGTTTGAGGGAGGCTTGATGACGGACGACCAGCGGGAGCTCGTCGAACTGCTCAACGGCGCGGCCCAGGGTCACCTGCCGAAGGCGATGGGCGTGGAGATCCTCGAGGCCTCGCCCGACCGGGTGGTGGGCCGCATGCCGGTCAAGGGCAACACCCAGCCGTACGGGCTGCTGCACGGCGGCGCCTCGTGCGTGCTGGCCGAGTCGCTCGGCTCGACGGGCGCCGCGCTGCACGCCGGACCCGACCGCGTCGCGGTCGGCATCGAGATCAACGCCACCCACCACCGGTCGGCCACCGACGGGTACGTCACCGGTGTGGCCACCAAGCTGCACGCGGGGCGCAGCCTGGCCACCTACGACATCGTGATCACCGACGACGAGGGGCGGCGGATCTGCACCGCCCGCCTGACCTGCATGCTCCGCGACCGGCCGCCCGCCGGGGGCGACGCCGTCGCGCCGTCGTCCCCGACCCGGTGAAACGGACGCCGCGAAACGGGTTCCTTCCGGTACGGCGGTTCCTTTGCGCATGAAGGCGTCTGATCGGTAGCGTTGGTCAGAACGGCCCGAGATCACTGAGTAGACAACGTACGTGTCCGGGGAAGGCTCGTACGGCCCCAAAGGTGATCTCGGGCCTTGTCCGTGTCCGCCCCGGGCGGCATCGGCCGTCGGGCGCGCTGATCGCGGTTCGGTCGCGAAACGCCCCGGCCCGTTCTCAAACCTCCCGTGAGGCCCTACGGTCGGCGCATGCGTCCCCATGCCGCCGCTCAGGTCGCGGCAGCGCTGTGCGCCGCGCTCGCCCTCGGAGGCGCGACGGGCTGTTCGGACGGCCCCCGTCCCGACCGCGCGGCCGCCACAACGTACGATCTTCCGCCCCGTCCCGTCCGCGAGGGCGAGTCGCCGTTGCACGGCAGGAGGGCCCGCAGCGCCGACCTGGAGGTCACCGCCCTCGGCTTCCGCGACGGCATCCGCGAGATCCTCGGCACCCACGCCTCGATGACGCCCAAGGGCCGGTACGTGCGGGTGCGGATCCTCGCCGAGAACCGCGGCCGCGACATCCAGATCTTCGACACCTGGCGGCAGCTGCTGGTCACCGCCGACGGGCGCGCCCACTCCCCCGACGTCAACGCGATCATGGTGAAACGGCAGCCGGAACGGCTGCCGATCGGCGCGGGCGTGCGGGTCGAGCTCGACCTCTGGTACGACGTGCCCGGACAGGCCCGGGTCACCGGCCTGCGCATCGTCGGCTCGCCGCCGGTCGGCGCCGTGTCCGACCCGCCGCCCGCCGACATCCCTCTGCCCTGACGGTCGGCGAAGACGGCGGCGAGCCGGAGCGCCGACGCCGCCACCTGGAGGCCGCCGAACGGCCGCAGCAGCCGGGGCGTCCAGGGCGACTCCTTCGGTCGGTCAGAGCCGAGGTGCTTGAGGAGGTGCTTGAGAGCGTCGACGACGGCTTCAGGGCTCACAGGGTGTTCGGTGCTCCAAGCGGCGGCCGCCGACGCGCGCAGGCCGTCGTGGGGTCGCCGTCACCGGTCGGCTCGACCGTGTCGCCCGCCGTGTCGCCCGCCGTGTCGCCCGCCGTGTCGCCCGTCCAACGGGCCGTCCACCCCGCGCCCGTCAGGTCCGCCGCCCTCTCCGCGGGCGGCCGAAGGCCTCGCCGCCGGCGGCCGCACGCGGGTGGCCGCCCCTCAAACGAACGCCGCCCGCCGCGTCCCGGGAAGGCCCCGGAACGCGACGGGCGGCGGAACGGATCAGCCCTTGCGGACGTCTCCGGTTTCGGCGTCGTCCGCGGCCGGGGCGTCGTCCGCCGCGTCGCTCTGCGAGGCGGCCTCGCCCAGGTCGCCGCCCAGGTAGGCGGCCCGGACCTCGGGGTCGTCCAGCAGGTCCCGCGCCGGGGCGGACTTGACCACCCGCCCCGTCTCCAGCACGTACGCGCGGTGCGCGATCTGCAGCGCCTGCTGCGCGTTCTGCTCCACCAGCAGCACCGTGCAGCCCCGCCGGTTGATCTCCAGGATGATCTCGAAGATCTGCTGCACCAGCTTCGGCGCCAGCCCCATCGACGGCTCGTCGAGCAGCAGCACCTTCGGCTTGGCCATCATCGCCCGGCCGATCGCCAGCATCTGCTGCTCGCCGCCGGACATGGTGCCGCCCGCCTGGCTCTTGCGCTCGGCCAGGCGCGGGAACAGCTCGTAGACCTCGTTGAGCTCCTTGGACACGTCCCCCTTGCGGGCGTACGCGCCCATGAGCAGGTTCTCCTCCACCGTCATGCCGGGGAAGATGCCCCGCCCCTCCGGGGACTGCCCGATGCCCGCCAGCACCCGCTTGTGCCCCGGCATCCGGCTGATGTCCTGCCCGTCGAACACGATCCGGCCGGACGACAGCGGCCGCAGCCCGGAGATCGTCTTCAGCGTCGTCGTCTTGCCGGCGCCGTTGGCGCCGATCAGCGTGACGATCTCGCCCTGCTCCACCTCCGCCGACACGCCCTTGAGCGCGGCGATCTTGCCGTAGTGGACGTGGATGTCGGAAATCTCAAGAAGCATCGGCAGCGGCTCCCAGGTACGCCTCGATGACCCGCGGGTCGTTCTGCACCTCCGCGGGCAGGCCCTCGGCGATCTTCTGGCCGAAGTCCAGCACCGCGATCCGGTCGCTGATCCCCATCACGAGGGACATGTCGTGCTCGATCAGCAGCACCGTCCGGCCCGAGTCGCGGATCTTGCGGATCAGCTCCTGCAGCTCGATCTTCTCCGCCGGGTTCATGCCCGCGGCCGGCTCGTCCAGCAGCAGCAGCTTGGGGTCGGTGGCCAGCGCCCGCGCGATCTCCAGCCGCCGCTGGTCGCCGTACGGCAGGTTCTTGGCCGCCTCCGAGGCGCGGTGCGGGATGCCGACGAACTCCAGCAGCTCCCGCGCCTTCTCGCGGCCCTCGCGCTCCTCGCGGCGGTGCCACGGCAGCCCCAGGCCCGCGCCCACGAACCCGGTGCGGTGGTGCGCGTCCGCCCCCACCATGACGTTCTCCAGCGACGTCATGTTGTGGAACAGCCGCACGTTCTGGAACGTCCGCGCCACACCCAGCTTGGTGACGACGAAGCGCTTCTTGCCGTCGATGCGCTTGCCCCTGAAGACCACGTGCCCCTCGGTCGGCCGGTACACCCCGGTCGTGACGTTGAACACCGTGGTCTTGCCGGCGCCGTTCGGACCGATCAGGGCGAAGATCTGCCCCTCGTCGATCCGCAGCCGCACCTTGTTGAGCGCCACGACGCCGCCGAAGCGCATCGTCACGTCCTGCAGCTCCAGGACCGGCGTGCCGTTCCCCGCCGCGGCGTTCTGCACAGCACCGCTCACTTCTTCACCTCCGCGGCCTCGCCCGCGACGCCCGCGCCCGCGGTGACCGGACCGGCGACCTCGGCGCCCATGGTGCCCATTCCGCCGGTGCCCTCCTCCAGCTCCGCCTTGCGGCGGCGCGACGGCCACAGGCCTTCGGGACGGAACACCATCATGGCCACCAGCGCCGCGCCGAACAGCAGCATCCGGTAGTCCTGCAGCTCGCGGAACCGCTCGGGCAGCCACGCCAGCATGAACGCCCCGAGGATCACGCCCGGGATGTTGCCGGAACCGCCGAGCACCACCGCCGCGAGGATCAGCGCCGACACCAGGAACACGAAGTTCTCCGGGTTGATCGACGTCTGCTTGGCCGCGAACACCACGCCGCCGCTGCCGCCGATCGCCGCGCCGATCGCGAACGCGGCCAGCTTGAACCGGAAGGTCGGCACGCCCATCAGCTCCGCGGCGTCCTCGTCCTCCCGGATCGCCGACCACGCCCGGCCCACCCGGCTGTTCTCCATCCGCTTGACGAAGATGATCGTCAGCACGATGAAGAACACCAGCAGGTAGTAGTACGGCCGCGAGTCGAGCAGCCCGTACTTGAGCGGCTGCACCCCGAGGATCTCGAACTCCGACAGCGACGGCGGGTGCGGGATGCCCTGGATGCCCCGGGGGCCGTTCACGTAGTCGCTGTTGGACGCGGTCTTCTTGATGATCTCACCGAAGCCGAGCGTCACGATCGCCAGGTAGTCGCCGCGCAGCCGCAGCGTCGGCGCGCCGAGGAGCACGCCGGACAGCGCCGCCAGCCCGATCGCCAGGAGCAGCGTCTCCCAGAAGTTCCACCCGTACTTGGTGGCGAAGATGCCGATCGTGTACCCGCCCACGGCGTAGAACGCCACGTATCCCAGGTCGAGCAGGCCGGCCATGCCGACCACCACGTTCAGCCCCAGCGCCAGCAGCACGTAGATGCCGATCTGGTCGCTCAGCATGGTGGCCCAGTCGCTGCCGCTCGGCGCCATGAAGGAGCCGACCGCCTCGCTCGGCAGCAGCAGCGCGCCGACGATCAGCGCGAGGTACACCGCCCAGCGCACCGTCCCGGGCGCGGTGGCCCACCAGTCACGCACCGGGTCCAGCGAGAGCCTGCCGGCCCGCGACCCGCCGTTTCCCTTGAGGTTCTTTGTCAGGTTCATGCGCGCGCCTGCTGAAGAGACTCACCGAGAATGCCGGTGGGACGGAACATGAGGACCAGGATCAGCACCGAGAACGCCACGACGTCCCGCCACTGGGAACCGAACAGGCTCGAGCCGTACATCTCGAAGAGCCCGAGCGCGAAGCCGCCGACCAGGGCGCCGCGGATGTTGCCGATGCCGCCCAGCACCGCGGCCGTGAACGCCTTGATGCCCAGCAGGAAGCCCATGAAGTACCAGGCCTGCTCGAACCGGAGGAAGTACAGGGCCGCCGCCACGCCCGCCATCGCGCCGCCGACCGCGAACGTCGCCGACACGACCCGGTCGATGTTGACGCCCATCAGCACGGCGGTCTCCGGGTCCTGCGCCGTCGAGCGGATGCCCCGGCCCAGCCGGGTGCGGTTCACGAACTGGTCCAGCGCGATCATCATGAGGATCGCGCCGATGAAGATGATCAGCTTGTCGTTGCTGACCTGGACCGGTCCCACGTCGATCACGTTGGTGCGCGAGACGAAGTGCTCGTCGAGCGGCAGCCGCCCGCCTTCCTTGGACGTGCCGAACACCCACGGGATGACGATCGTCGCGAACAGCTGCTGGAGGAAGATCGACGCGCCGATCGCCGAGATCAGCGCCGCCAGCCGGGACGCCCCCTTCTTGCGCAGCGGCCGGTAGGCGACCAGCTCCAGCAGCATCGCGCCGCCGCTGGCCACCGCCCCGGCCACCACGGCCATGAGCGCCACCACGCCGATCAGCGCCAGGCCGCCCACGTTCGACACGCCGAGCACCTGCACGGTGCCCAGGGCGGCGAAGGAGCCGACCATGAAGATCTCCGCGTGCGCGAAGTTGATCAGCCGCAGCACGCCGTAGACCATCGTGTATCCGAGGGCGACGAGCGCATAGATCGCGCCCAACGCCAGGCCGTCGATGGTGGACGGCCAGAACTGTGAGATGAAGTCTTCCAACACCTTGAGAAGCCTTTGTGGAAAGGAGCGGGAGCGCTCGTGGCGCTCCCGCCCCCACGCCGACAGTTCGCCCTCACGAGTGCCGCGAAGGGCTTCGGCCGAAGCCGGGCGTCATGCGCCTCAGCTGCTCGGCTTGGCCTCCGCGCTGTTGCCCAGCAGCGGGATCGTGCGGTCCTTCACCTCGTAGATGAAGATGTCCTTGGTCGCCAGCGACCCGTTCTCGGCGAACTGGATCTTCTTGCCCGCGCCGTCGAAGCTGACGGTCTTCAGGAACTCGTTGATCTTCTCCGGCTCGGTGTTGCCCGCCTCGACCGCCTTGATCAGCGCGGTGGCGGCGTCGTAGCCCTCCGCGGAGTAGATGGCCACGTCCGTGCCGAAGCGCTGCTTGTAGGCGGTGGCGAACTGCGCCGCGGTCTGGCTGCTCTTGCCCGTCGGGTCGATGATGCACCCGCACGACAGCAGCACGCCCTGGGCGTTCTGCTCGCCCGCGCCGTCGATCAGGCCGGTGGCGACCGAACCGTCGCCGGACATCAGCTTGCCCTTGTACCCGGACTCGCGCAGCTGCTTGAACAGCCGCCCGGCCACCGAGTAGTAGCCGCCGTAGTACACGACGTCCGGCGCGAACTGGTTGATCTTGTTGACCGTGGACGAGTAGTCGGTGGCCTTGTCGTCCACCGCGTCGGTCTGGGTCTGCGCGCCCTTGGCCTGCACGGCCTTGGCGATGGCGTCGGCCAGGCCCTTGCCGTAGTCCTGGTTGTCGTGGACGGTGAAGACCTTCTTGGCCTTGGCGCCGTCGACGATGAACTGGGCGGCGCCCTCGGCCTGGACCGAGTCGTCGGCCACCACGCGGTGCCAGTACTTCCAGCCCTTCTGGGCCAGCGTGATGTTCGTCGCCGACGGCGACACGCTCGGCACCTTGGCCTCTTCCAGGATCGGGCCGGTGCTCTGCGACTCGCCCGAGAACGCCGGGCCGATCAGCGCGACGATCTTGTCGTTCTTGATCGCGCCCTGCACCAGGGTGGTGGCCTGCTCCGGCTTGCCCTGGCTGTCGTAGGTCTTAAAATTGATCTTGACCTTCGGGTTCTTGGCGTTGTACTGCTCGATCGCCAGTTGCGCGCCCTGCTTGGGCGGGATCACCAGGCCGGAGTTCTCACCGGTGAGGTCCCCCATGAACCCGATGGTGACGCTGTTGCCGTCGCCACCGCCGCTGCCGCCGTCATCGCCGCCGCAGGCGACGGCGCCAAGCGCCAGCACCGCGCTCATCGCCACCGCGCCGGTGACCCTCATCATGTTGCGCCGCAAGGTGCCAACCTTTCCATCCGGATCCGGAAGGGATCGGGTACGAAAATCACTCCCCGGCACCGACGTCGAGGGGGAGAAATCGGTCACTCGGGGGCCAGGTATGTCGTACACCGACCGGCCTGCGCAGATCAGCACCCTCGGGCAGAAGGGTTACTCAGTCGTTACCGCTCCGTGGCCAACAAAACCCGGCCGCCACCAGGGATCATCACGCTGAGTCACGTCCGCCGGACCGACGGAAGTCGTCCGGTTCCCTGGGGGGCCGGGTTCGCCGCTCGCGGCCGGCGCCGTCTACTGCTGACCGGCGGCGCCGGGGCCCGGCTTGGGACGCGGCCCGGCCCCGTCGGCGCGGCCTTGGGGCTTCGCGGCGGGACCGCCGCCGGGCCGGGCGCCGCCGCCCGGACCGGGCTTGGCGCCGCCCTCGCCCGCCGCGGGCTTGGCGGGCGTCCCCCCGGCGGCCCCGGCCAGCACGGCCTCGGCCACCGCCCGCATGGTCAGCCTGCGGTCCATCGAGGTCTTCTGGATCCACCGGAACGCCTCGGGCTCGGTCCACCCGTGGGCGGCCTGCAGCAGCCCCTTGGCGCGGTCGACGATCTTCCGGGTCTCCAGCCGCTCCTGCAGCCCGGCGACCTCGGCCTCCAGCGCCCGCAGCTCGGTGTACCGGCTCACCGCCATCTCGATCGCCGGCGCCAGGTCGGTCTTGGTGAACGGCTTGACCAGGTACGCCATGGCGCCGGCCTCGGTGGCCCGCTGCACCAGTTCGCGCTGCGAGAACGCGGTGAGGATCACCACCGGCGCGATCCGCTCCGCGGAGATCCGCTCGGCCGCCGAGATGCCGTCCAGCACGGGCATCTTGACGTCGAGGATGACCAGGTCCGGCCGCAGTTCGGTGGCCAGCCGGACGGCGGCCTCCCCGTCCCCGGCCTCGCCGACCACCTCGTACCCGTCCTCCTGGAGCATCTCCTTGAGGTCGAGGCGGATCAGGGCCTCGTCTTCTGCGATCACAACTCGCCGAGCGCTCTGCGTCACGCGCACGAGACTACCGGGACCCGCTACCCTGGTCTGCGGCAGGTCGGCCGAGACGGCCGGGCTGCCCAGCCCTGTGTGTCCGATTCGTTCGGATACCCGCCCCGATACTCCAACTGGCAGAGAGAGCGGTCTCAAACACCGTCAAGTGTGGGTTCGAATCCCACTCGGGGCACCGCTCGACGCCCCGCCCCGTCCGCGTGCCGACGGCCCCTCCGCCGCGGCCGCGGACGCGGCGCCACTCTCCTCTTCGCCGAAGCCTTTCCCTCGGACGCCGCGCGCCCTCAGGCGGGCTCGGTCCTGGGCGCGCTTCGGCCCACCACCGTGAGCTCGCGGCTGTCCGCGAGTAGCGGACCTCGCCGTCGAACTGCCCGGCCGAGTCCTGCTCGACGCAGGCCCGGGTGAGCGCGGCACCGCCCAAATCCGGCCACCGCTGGGCCAGGCCGTGCGCCGCCGTAGCCGGGCCGTGGCGCCCATTGCTCGGCCCCCGGCAGGACCCCCGCAAGACACAGGCGACGGGCCCTCTGTCGGCCCCACGACGGCCTCTCGGCGACCGGCTCTCGACAGGCGTCCTGTTCCCGGCCCGTGCCGTCCCCAGCAGCATGCCGCGGCCACCTGGAGAGGCGGCCTCAGGACGCCGTGCAGTCCCCGCCAGGAGGCCGTCCGTCGTCCCCGCACTGCTTCGGCCTGTGCGCGATCGAGCACACCGCCACCGGCGCGTTCCTCGGCTTCACCGGCCTGTGGACGGCCGACTTCCGTGCCCGCTTCACTCCCGCCGTCGAGATCGGCCCGCGGCCGGCCCGCCCCACCTGGGGCCGCGGCCATCAGAGGGTGACGCCGCGGCCCGTCCGCCGGGAAGGGACGGGCCGCGGCGCTTGAGGACGCGGACGGTGAGGGCCGGTCAGTCGGTGGCGGTCTTCACCGGGACCTCGTCCTGCGGTCCGCGCTGGAAGTAGTCGCGGGTCTCGCGCCACACCAGCGGCGACAGGATCAGCAGTCCGATCAGGTTCGGCAGCGCCATCAGGCCGTTCATGACGTCGGAGAACAGCCAGACGACGTTGAGGGTCGTGGTGGCGCCGATGAAGGACACCACGACGAAGACGATCCGGTAGGGCAGCACGACCGCGCGGCCGAACAGGTACTCCATGCAGCGCTCGCCGTAGTACGACCAGCCGAGCAGCGTGGAGAACGCGAAGAAGATCAGGCTGATCGTGACGATGGCGCTGCCCCACGAGCCGGGCAGGCCCTCGTCGAAGGCGGAGGCGGTGAAGGACGCCGCGCCGTCGGGGTTGCCCTTCCAGACGCCGGTGACCACGATGCACAGGCCGGTGATGCTGACCACGATCAGGGTGTCGATGAAGGTCTGGGTCATCGACACCAGGGCCTGCCGGACGGGGTGGGTGGTCTTGGCGGCGGCGGCCGCGATGCCGCCGGTGCCGAGGCCGGACTCGTTGGAGAAGATGCCGCGGGCGACGCCCCAGCGCACGGCCTCGGCGACGACGGCCCCGGCGAAGCCGCCGCCGACGGCCTCGGTGCCGGTGAAGGCGTCGCCGATGATGGTGCCGAAGGCGGCGGGCACGTCCGCGGCGTTGAACAGCAGCACCAGCAGGCCGCCGGTCACGTACAGGACGATCATCACGGGGACGAAGGCGCTGGTGAAGCGGCCGATGCTCTTGATGCCGCCGAGGATCACGGCGGCGGTGAGCGCGGTGATGATCACACCGGTGGCCCAGGTCGGCAGCCCCCACTCCTGCTCGACGTTGGACGCGACGGCGTTGGCCTGCGTCATGTTGCCGATGCCGAACGCGGCGAAGGCGCCGGCGATGGCGAAGAAGCCGCCGAGGAACACCCCGAGCGGGCCCTTGATGCCCCGGCGCAGGTAGTGCATGGGGCCGCCGCTCTGCTCCCCGGCGGCGTCGGTGCGGCGGAAGCGCACGCCCAGGAACGCCTCGGAGTACTTGGTGGCCATGCCGACCATGCCGGTGCACCACATCCAGAACACCGCACCGGGGCCGCCGAGGGAGACGGCCGTGGCGACACCGACGATGTTGCCGACGCCGACGGTGGCGGCGAGGGCGGTCGCCAGGGCCTGGTAGTGGGAGATGTCGCCGTCGGCGCCCTCGTCGGAGCGCTTGACGAACGCGAGCCAGAACGCCAGCCGGAACCGGCGGACCTGCACGCCGCGCAGGACGGCGGTCAGGTAGACGCCCGTCGCCAACAGCAGCGGGATGAGCAGCCAGGGACCCCAGACGAAGTCGCTGGCGTCGGACAGGAAATCTTCAATGGTCTTCATCGCACCACCGGGGGAACGAAGGTTTGGAGAAAGATTTCCTGGACCGTAGGGGGTCGACGCCCCCGCTGTGAAGAGGCGAGAGCCGGACGTTACCGACCTGATCGTCGCCTGTTCAGCGGTTGTTAGCTGCTGTCGGCCCCGCCGATGGCCTGGTCAATCGCGCATGGCGCCGGCGATGGCGTCGCCGATGCGCAGGACGCGCAGGACGTTGGTGGAGCCGGGGGTGCCGGGGGGCGAACCGGCCACCACGACGACGCGGTCGCCCTTCTGGCAGCGTCCGAGCTCCAGCAGGGCCTGCTCGACCTGGCGGAACATCTCGTCGGTGTGGTCGACGTGGGGGACGATGAACGTCTCGACGCCCCAGACGTGGGCCAGGCGGCCGCGGGTGGCGGGCACGGAGGTGAACGCCAGCAGCGGGATGGGCGACCGGTAGCGCGACAGGCGGCGGGCGGTCTCGCCGGACATGGTGAAGGCGACCAGGGCCTCGGCGCCGACGATCGCGCCGACCTCGGCCGCGGCGCGGGCGATGGCGCCGCCGACGGTCTCGGGGATGCGGGTGAGGGTGTGGGTGGCCTGCAGCGACGCCTTCTCGGCGGTCTCGACGATGCGGCTCATGGTCTGGACCGCCTCGATCGGGTACTGGCCGACGCTGGTCTCGCCGGACAGCATGACGGCGTCCGCGCCCTCGAAGACGGCGTTGGCGACGTCGGAGGTCTCGGCGCGGGTGGGCCGCGGCGAGGAGATCATCGAGTCCAGCATCTGGGTGGCCACGATCACGGGGCGGGCCTTCTCGCGGCACAGCTCGATGGCGCGCTTCTGGACGATCGGGACCTGCTCGAGGGGCAGCTCCACGCCGAGGTCGCCGCGGGCGACCATGACGCCGTCGAAGGCGGCGACGATCTCGGGGAGGCGTTCCACCGCCTGCGGCTTTTCGATCTTGGCGATGAGGGGGACGCGGACGCCCTCCTCGTCCATGATCTTGTAGCAGGCGGTGGCGTCCTCGGGGGTGCGCACGAAGGACAGGGCGACCATGTCGACGCCGAGGCGCAGCGCCCAGCGCAGGTCCGCCTCGTCCTTCTCGGTGAGGGCGGGGACGCTGACGGGGACGCCGGGCAGGTTGAGGCCCTTGTTGTCGGAGACCATGCCGCCGACGGTGACGGTGGTGCGCACCCGGGGGCCGTCCACCTCGATGACGCGCAGGGACACGCGGCCGTCGTCGACGAGGATGGTGTCGCCGGGCGCGACGTCGCCGGGCAGGCCCTTGTACGTGGTGGACACCTGCTGGCGGTTCCCGGGGACGTCCTCGGTGGTGATGGTGAACTCGTCCCCCAGTGTCAGGCGCACCGGGCCGTCGGGGAAGCGTCCGATGCGGATCTTGGGGCCCTGCAGGTCGGCGAGGACGCCGACGCCGCGGCCGGTGGCCTCGGCGGCGGCGCGGACGCGGTGGAAGACCTGCTCGTGGAGGGCGTGCTCGCCGTGGCTCATGTTGAGGCGGGCGACGTCGATGCCGGCTTCCACGAGGCCGCGGATCTGCTCCGCGCTGGAGCAGGCCGGACCGATGGTACTGACGATTTTCGCTCGACGGGTCACGTGCACAACGCTACTTAGTTACCTGCCGGTACGGATATTCATGCAGGATACGGTCGTCGCAGATTCATCGATTGGTCTAGGGCAAGGTCTAGACCATAGGCTCCTCGGCGTGTCCGAGACCGTCTCCCGCGCCGCTGTGCGGCCCGCCCGCGGGCGTCGGCCGGGTCTGCTGCCGGAGCCCCTTCTGGAACCCCTCGGAGAGTCAGGAGCGGAAGGCGTCGACGGCGGCTTGGCAGAAGGCCTTGAGGTCGTCGGGCTTGCGGCTGGTGACCAGCGTGTTCGGGCCGTCCCGGCAGATCTGCACTTCCTCGTCCACCCAGGCGGCCCCGGCGTTGCGCAGGTCGGTGCGCAGACTCGGCCAGGAGGTGAGGGTGCGGCCGCGGACGGCGTCGGCCTCGATGAGCGTCCACGGCGCGTGGCAGATGGCGGCGACCGGCCTGCCCGCGTCGAAGAAGGCGCGGACGAAGGCGACCGCCTTCGGCTGCATTCGCAGGAAGTCGGGGTTGGCGACGCCGCCGGGCAGCACCAGCCCGTGGAACGCGGCGGGGTCGACGGTGTCGACGGTGGCGTCGACCTCGAAGGTGTCGGCCTTGTCGAGGTGGTGGAAGGCCTGGACGCGGCCCGCCCGGGTGGACACCAGGCGCGGTTCGCCGCCCGCCTGCTCGACGGCCGTCCACGGCTCGGTGAGCTCGGCCTGCTCGACGCCTTCCGGCGCGACGAGGAAGGCGATGGTCCTGCCCTGCAGATCGGTGGCCATGACGGCGACCTCCTTCTCGCTTCGGGTCGGCCACCGGTCCCTCTGCCCGCCCGCGGGGATGGTATGCAGGGATGTCATGGGCGCCGCGCGCTATCGCGAGGGCCCGGCCCCGCCCGGGTCGGGTCTGGTGTGCCTGTGGTCGCACGGGGCGGCGCCCGACGCCGGGGGGCCGTATGTGCAGCGGGTGGTGCCGGACGGCTGCGTCGACGTGATCTGGTGGAGCCGGGACGCGCGGATCACCGTGGCGGGCCCCGACACCCGCCCGGACCTGGCCGAGATCCTGCCGGGCGAACGCCTGGTCGGGGTCCGGTTCGGCCCGGGGGCGGCACCGCCCGCGCTGGGGGTGCCCGCCGACGCGGTCCGGGACGCGCGGCCGCCCCTGCGGGAGCTGTGGGGCGCGGACGCGGACCGACTCGGCGAGGCGGTGGCCGCCGCGTCCTCGCCGCACGCAGTGTTGGTCGGCGCCGTCCTGGAGCGCGCCGCGGCGGCCGGGCCGCCCGACCCGATCGCGCCGGTCGTGGTGCGGGCGGCGGCACGGGGCGTGCCGGTGCGGGACATGGCCGACATGCTGGGGTTGGGGGAACGCCAGCTGCGCCGCCGGGCGGTGGCGGCGTTCGGGTACGGACCCAAGACGTTGCAGCGGGTGCTGCGTTTCCAGCGTGCTCTGCGCGAAGCCCGGGCGGGCGTGCCGCTGGCCGAGGCGGCATGCGCCGCCGGATACGCCGATCAGGCTCATCTCGCGCACGACGTCCGCGACCTGGCGGGAGTGCCGATCCGAGCGCTGCTGTAGCTGATTCGCGACGGACTGCGGGGGCTTGTCCCGTTCCATGCGGGGAGACGGCGCTGGTTCACTGTCCGCATGACTGATCCGTTCGACGAACGCGACCGGGCGTTTCCGGTGCTGCGGATGGTGACCGATGCGGCCGGCCCGTATTTGGAGAGCCTCTCGTCGAGGCCGGTGCACGACGGCGGCGCCGACGCCTTGATCGGCGAGCTGGAGGGGCCGCTGCCGGAGCGGGGCGAGGGCGCGCGGGCCGCGGTGGAGAGGCTGCTGCGGGTCGGCACGCAGGCGGCCACGCATTCGTCGGGGCCGCGGTTCTTCCATTTCGTGGTGGGCGGCGCGACGCCCGCGGCCATGGCCGGGGACTGGGCGACCTCGCTGCTGGACCAGGTGGCCGGGCTGTGGCTGGCCTCGCCGCTGGCCTCGCGGCTCGAGACGACCGTTCTGGAGTGGCTGAAGGACCTGTTCGGGCTGCCCGCGTCCTTCGGAGGCGTGCTGACGCCCAGCGCGACGCTCGCGCACGTGACGGGGTTGGCGGCGGCGCGGTCGTGGTGGGCGGAGCGGCACGGGGTGGACGTGTCCGCGCACGGCCTGGCGGGGCTGCCGCCCATGCCGGTGTTCAGCAGCGGGCTGGTTCACGCCAGCACCCGCAAGGCCCTGCAGATCCTCGGATGCGGACGCGACACCCTGCGGGTGTTCGCGCGCGACGACGCGGGGCGGGTCGACCTGGCGGCGATGGACGAGGCGTTGGCGGCGGTCGAGGGCCGCGCGGTGATCGTGGCGAACCTCGGGGAGGTCAACACGGGCGACTCCGATCCCATCGAGGCGTTGGCCGACCTGGCCGAGCGGCATGGGGCGTGGCTTCACGTCGACGGCGCGTTCGGGATGTTCGCGGCGTTGTCGCCGCGGACGGCGCACCTGGCGCGGGGCGTGGAACGCGCGGACTCGGTGACGGCCGACGGGCACAAGTGGCTGAACGTGCCGTACGACACCGGTTTCTCGTTCGTGCGTGACCGGGGGCGCCTGAGGCAGGCGTTCGGGGCGTGGGGCGCCGCGTACCTGGAATCCGCCCCGGCCGACGAGGAGCGGATCGACTACAACACCCTGGGCCCGGAGTCGTCACGGCGCGCGCGTGCACTGCCGATCTGGGCGACGTTGCGCGCCTACGGGCGGGACGGATACCGGGCCATGGTGGAACGGCATCTGGACGTGGCGGCGCACCTCGGCAAGCTCGTCGACAGCGCACCCGACCTGGAGCTGATGGCTCCGGTGCAGCTCTGCGTGGTGTGCTTCCGGTACCGGCCTCCGGGGGTGCCGGAGGACCGGCTGAACGAGCTGAACGCCCGTCTGGGCGAGGCGCTGCTGGCCGATGGCCGGGTGTACGCGGGGACGTCGTCCTACCGGGGCATGACCGTCTTCCGTCCCGCCCTGGTCAACTGGCGCACCACCAAGGGCGACGCCGAGCTGCTGGTGGACGTCGTCCGCGAGCTGGGCGCGCGGCTGGCGCCGCCGTCCTCCTGAGCGCCCGCGGGCGGCCGCCTCGGGCCGTCGGAACGCCGTGCTGCGGCCCGCGTCCGCAGATGCGCACGTCGCCGCCGACGGTCCGTGCGGGCCGTCGGCGGCGGGCCGACGCGCCCAGCCATTGATCTAGGCCATAGGTCTCCACACCGGATATGGCGGGGAGCCTGCCGGGGTCTCCGTGAGCGCCGCGTCGCGGTGGGCATGAGGTCCTCCTGGGGTCGGTGCGGTGGTCGCAGTCCACACCGACCCCGGAGACCCTCACGTGCTGTACGGGGCCACCGTCATCGCGACCTTCGCGGTCACTGCTGTTCGTCCCGGCCGCAGGGCTCCCAGTCGACGCTGTGGTCGAATTCCCCGGTGGGCTGGGTGAGGCTGAACCAGTTGCCGGAGTTGTCGCGGAAGAGCGCCTCGATGCCGTAGGGGCGCTTCTCGGGCTTCTGGATGAACTCCACGCCCCGCGCGGAGAGCTCCTCGTAGGTCTTCTGGCAGTCGTCCGTGGTGAACGCGCCGGCGCCCAGGATGCCCTTGGCGACCAGGGACTTGACCTGCTCGGCCGACTCGGGGTCCATCGAGGGCGGGCCGGGGACCATGAGGGTGAGCTGCAGGTCGGGCTGGTCCTTGGCGCTGACGGTGACCCAGCGCATGCCGCCCTGACCGAACGACATGTCGTAGCGCAGCTCCAGGCCGAGCTTCTCGGTGAAGAACTTCTTGGCCTCGTCCTGGTCCAGCACCCAGACGGTGGCGATGCCCAGTCCGGTGATCATGTGTATGGCTCCTTCGCGTGTGCGTTGTGCGTCGCGATCGCGGATGCCACGCTAGGCGCCCCCGGTGACCGGCGCCTTCTCGAAAATTGCGGCGTTGGGAGACGGCCTCAGTGATCACCGGGGAGGGGGCCCCGGCCCTGGTCAGGGGTGCGGAATCCGCCGGCCCAGTACAGGACGAAGCACGCCGGGATCGGCGGGAGGTCGGTGCGGCGCTCGCGGGCGCGGAACTCGGTGGGGGTCATGCCGGTCTGCTGCTTGAAGCGGGTGCAGAACGTGCCGAGGCTGGTGAACCCGACGAGCATGCAGATCTCGGTGACGGTCATGTTGGCCGAACGCAGCAGATCCTGGGCGCGTTCGATGCGTCTGCGGCTGAGGTACTGGCCGGGGGTCTCCCCGTAGGCCTCCCGGAACAGCCGGACGAAGTGGTAGCGGGAGTAGCCGGCCCGCGCGGCGACGGCCGCCACGTCCAGGGGCTCCGCCCAGTCCCGGTCCATGGCGTCCTTGGCCAGCCGGAGCCTGCGCAGCGTCCCGGTGTCCAGGTGGCGCGGGCCGTTCACCGCTGCCTTGCCCATGCGTCGATGCTAGGCAACGCCTACGACGAACGGCCCGCCCGGCGTCAGGCGCCGATGACGCCGCCGTCCTTCTTGCGGATGACCAGGGTGGCCGAGCGGGGACGGCCCTCGGGGTCGAAGTCGG
The DNA here is from genome assembly GCF_001552235.1 of Actinomadura rubrobrunea NBRC 15275. Lineage (NCBI taxonomy): Bacteria > Bacillati > Actinomycetota > Actinomycetes > Streptosporangiales > Thermomonosporaceae > Actinomadura > Actinomadura viridilutea. The sequence goes on from NZ_BCQU01000018.1 coordinate 51,153, forward strand.
GCCAGTTGCTGACCGCGCGGGGGTCGTCCGGGGTCGGGACGCCCCAGGCGGTGGTCGCCTCCCCCGGGTGCTGGACGTTGGCGAACAGCGTGCGTCCGTCGGGCGTCATGGCGAACCCGGTGATCTCGCAGCCGCGGGGGCCGACGAGGAACCGGCGCACCTCGCCCGTGCGCGGGTCCGCGGCGAGCATCTGGTTGTTGCCGATGCGGTCGTAGCCCTTGGACGCCAGGTTCAGCGACGAGTTGGACACGTCGGTCTGGATCCAGAGGCGGCCGTCGGGATCGAAGCCCAGGCCGTCGGGGGAGCCGAACACGTCCTCGGGCGCCAGCGTCGTCTTCGAGTCGTACGCGGGGTCCCCTGCCAGCAGGAAGATGTCCCATCGGAAGGAGGTGGCGGTGTTGTCGCCGCCCCGCTCCCGCCACCGGATGATGTGCCCGTACGGGTTGGGCTTGCGGGGGTTGGCCTTGTCGTCCCACCCGGAGCCGTTGGTCAAGGTCAGGTAGACGTCCTTGGTGCCGGGGTGCACGGCCACCCACTCGGGCCGGTCCAGCTTGGTGGCGCCGACGGCGTCAGCGGCCTGGCGGGTGCGCAGCAGCACGTCCGCCTGGTCCTTCCAGCCGTTGGCCTTGGTCAAGGGGCCGGTGCCGTGCTTCAGCGGCAGCCACGTGCCCGAACCGTCGTCGTTGAACTTCGCCACGTACAGCGTGCCGTGGTCCAGAGGGCTCCTGCCGAGCGCGCGCAGCAGCCGCCAGGGGGCGCTGCCGACGAACTTGTAGACGTACTCGCCGTCCTGGTCGTCACCGGTGTAGACGACGACACGGCCATGCGACTCGGTGACGGTGGCGCTCTCGTGCTTGATGCGCCCCAGCGCGGTGCGCTTGACAGGCGTGGACCGGGGGTTGAACGGGTCGATCTCGACGACCCAGCCGAACCGGTTGGTCTCGTTGGGGTTGACGGCGACGTCGAACCGCGGGTCGGCGGTGTGCCACTTGTAGTCGCCGCCCTCGGCGCTCACCCCGTAGCGGGCGAGTTCGGGGGACGGCTTCCATGAGGTGTCGGTGGTGCCGAAGTACTTGTTCCAGTTCTCCTCGCAAGCCAGGTAGGTGCCCCAGGGGGTGGCGCCGCTGGAGCAGTTGTTGAGCGTGCCCATGGGCCTGTTCTTGGCCCGCAGCGCCGGGTGGGCGGCGTGCACCGGCCCGGAGAACGTCACGGGGGTCGCCCCGGTGATCCTGCGGTCGTAGCGGGAGTCGGCCTTCTGCCAGCGGCCCTTCACCCAGGAGATCTTGACGATGCTGACGCCGTGGGCGGCCAGGGCCTTGTCGACCTTCTCCTTGGTCATCACGTCGTCGCCGTCGGGGAACAGCAGCGCCTGGTCCACGTACTCGTGGTTGAGCACCAGCAGACCCTCGTGTCCCCCGCGCAGCGGGAAGAACTGCATGCCGTCGTGGTTCATGCCGATCTGCTGCGCCTGCTCGGCCGCGGTGTTGGACGCGTCCTTCTTCCACCGGGGGCCGCGCGAGTGCAGCGGCGTGCCCCACGGGATCAACACGTCGGCCGTGTAGCCCTCGGGGACGACGACCTTGTCGGCCGTACCGGTCGGGACGGCCTTGAATCCCAGCAGCCCGCGCTTGCCGCGACCGCGGGTCGCCGTGGCGGCGCTCACCGCGGCCTCCGCGGGCCCGGTGCCGGCTCCCGCGCCGAGGAAACCGGCCGCGGCCAGCAGCGTCCCGCCGCGGATCGCCGACCTGCGCGACATGCGCGCCTGGACGACCTCCCCGAACGTCGCGTTGGAGGACGGGTTGGAACTGACGTCGTCAGGGTCGACGGTCATTCATGCACCTCATCGTCTCAGCGTTGCCCTTCACGCGTTCCCGGAGAAACGCCACTGGGAAGCTAGAGCGCCGCAAGAACGCTCCGGCGGCCACGAGGTGAACAGCTCCTTACCGACCGCACGTCACGCCGCATGGCCCGAGCGAGATCGCGGCGGCGGCGCTGCCGCCCTCCCCCGCCCATGTGTCCCTGCCGCCCATGTCACCGCCGATGCGCCGACACGGACAATGAGAGCCGGTGGCGGATGGCTGTTTTTCAGATGCAGCGAACAAACGGCACCAACTCGTCGTACCCGCCCCGCAATCGAGTAATTTCGCCGGCGTGAACCTTGCACAAGACGCTTGTCCGCCCTGCGCGGCGACCACTTCAGCGTCCCCGACCGTTCCGCACGGCGGCGCCTGGAGCGACGTCCGATGAACGCCCCGCGACTGCACGGCGCCATCCGGCTCCCCGACGGCGCGTGGATCCGAGGCCGCGGCCTGCGCCGCCCCCTCCCGGACGGCCCGACCCCCGACTTCGGTCTCTACCTGGGCTCACGTCGGCTGCGCCGCCGCCACGAGGACCAGCTGACCTGGCCGTCCCATTGGATCGACTGGCCCGACTTCCTCCTCCCCCGCGACTCGGACGACGCCGTCCGCCAGATCCGCGGACTGCACGAACGAGCACACGCGGGCGAAGCCGTGGAGGTCGCCTGCGGCGGCGGCGTCGGCCGCACCGGCACGGTCATCGCCTGCCTCGCCGTCCTGTCCGGCCTCTCCCCATCCGACGCCGTCGCCTGGGCGCGTGAGAACCACCACCCCCGCGCCGTCGAAACCCCGTGGCAGCGCCGCTGGATCCATCGCTTCCACCACGGCTGAACATTCCTGCAGCAGGAGCGCTCCAGTCCCGACAAAGACGGACGCCAGGGGCGGCCGCATCCTGGTCCGTCGATAGAACCCGTTCCGCACGCCGCGGAAGTGACCGGGTGTCAGGCGCGGCTCGGATTTGAGGTGCCGACAATGGCGAGCTTCCTGATGAAGCTCTGCCCGCCCGGTGCATGATCCAGCGCCTGGCTCAGGAGCCCGCCTACCGGCCCCCCGACAGTCGGTGCCCGCTGCGACGTGCTCACCAATGACGCGCAGGTTCCCTCCTCATCGCGGCGGCATCGTGGCCCCCGCCGAACCGGATGCCGCAGGGGCAGCCGAGCCTGGCCCCGTTGACCGCTGGACGGTCGGCTCACCGCCGCATGCCGCTCTTGATGATCGGGGAGCTCCCTCGCCCGTCAGTCGTTGTCTCCGTCGTTGTCGCGGTCGTTGTCGCGGTCGTTGTCGCGGTCGTTGTCTCGGTCGCCGCCATCGTCGTCACGGTCATTCCCGTCGTCACTGGAAGCGCATCCCGCCGTCACAGCGGCCACGCCCCCCGCGGTCGCGGCGATCGCGATGGCGGGAACGGCCGCGGGCATCGACATCGTGACGACGGCCATGAGGCCCTTGATGAACCCGAGCACCATCCTGGTCAGCATGACGGCCCTCCTCGCGCGCCCGACACACCACACTACGTCATCAACCTTGGACGATCAGTGAGCGAGGTCCTGCGAGCAGCTGTTCGCCACGGCGCATGCGAGGGTGCTCCGTCGTGGCTGCGCCGCGCCGCCCGGGCCGCGGTGCGGCACATGATCAGGGCGGCCGAGGTGAGGACGGCCTGGTAGTAGCGGACGCCCTCGCAGGAGCGGGCGGCGATGCCACGCCTTGCTTGAGCCGGTTGATGAAGCGTTCCACGATCTGCGCCGCCGTGTCGATGGCGTGCGTACGGGGTGATCTGCAGGCGACCTGCGCTCGCCGTTGAGGCTCCGCGTACGGCGCTGAACGGCTCCACAGCACGACGCCGACGACAAGTGCGAGCACCGATCGCCGCACGGCGCCGTACCGCCTCCGTGATCTTTGGGGTCGGGCGGGTCAGCCCGTCGCCTTCGCGATGATCCGGGCCGTCTCGTCTCGGGTGAACGCCCGCAGGGTCGTGGTGCGGACGTTGCCCGCCGCGCAGTTCCGCAGCAGGGCCGCCGAGACGGTCTCGTCATCGGGGGCCTCGATGATCCCTACCAGGTCGTACTCGCCGACGGTCCAGTACAGGTTCACGAGCTTCGCCCCCACGTCTTCCACCATGGCGGCGAAGTTCTCGGCCCGTGCGACGGTGTCCGCGCAGGCGCGAACCCCCTGATCCGTCCAGTTGAACAGCGCGACGTAGGTCGGCACCTCGTCTCACCTCCCGAGGTCGGCGACGGTTCAGATCTGCACTGATACCCGCGGCCGACCAAGGGAGGCCCCGCCGGGAGTCATGACATTTCCCCAGACGGGACCGCACCTCAGCGGCGCGGTCGCGACGGGCGTCGCGGCGCCGTGCGGGCGGGGCCGGCTCGTCGCGTCAGCGGGCGCCGGGCCAGGGGCCGGGAGGCCGGTGGTCCACCGCCTTGCTGGTGATCTTGGTGTCGTACAGGCGGAAGCCGCGGGACTGGTAGTTGGACAGGGCCGCGGGACCGTCCAACGAGCAGGTGTGGAGCCAGACCCGGGTGGTGGGTTTGCGGTCGGGCCAGCGGTCGGCCAGGTCCCAGGCGCGGGCGGCGGCGACGGACAGCAGGTGGCCGCCGATGCCCCGGCCGTGGAAGGGGCGGAGAAGGCCGAAGCAGGCGATCTCGACCTGCCCCTCGGGCTGGGGGTCGAGTTCGGCGAAGCCGGCGGGGGCGCCGTGGACGTAGGCGATCCAGGTCTCGACGCCGGGGCGTTCCAGCCAGTTGCGCCACTGCTCGTACGTCCAGGGGAGGCGGTCGACCCAGTACCAGTCGCCGCCGACGGCGGTGTAGAGGAAGCGGCTCAGTTCGGGGAGGACGACCTCGGCGCGGACGATGTCGGCGGAGGTCGGACGGGCGGGACGCAGGTCGCCGGGGTCGCACTGCTCCAGGTACCAGGTGGTGACCTCGATCCGGCGGCTCGGCATCCGGTTCCCCCCTTCGCGGCATGGAAGAGGCCGGCCCCGGCGACCGGGGCCGGCCTCGACGAGCTTCCTCGCCGATGGTACGGGAACCGTCAGGCGATCGGGCGCGCCGTCGGCGGGATCGGCTTCGGGAGGGTCGTGTCGCCGGACAGGTACTTGTCCACCCCGTGCGCGGCGGACCGGCCCTCGGCGATCGCCCAGACGATGAGGGACTGGCCGCGGCCCATGTCGCCGGCGACGAACACGCCCGGCACGGAGGTGGCGTAGTCGGCGTCGCGGGCGACGTTGCCGCGCTGGTCGAGCTCGACGCCGAGCTGCTCCAGCAGCCCCTCGCGCTGCGGGCCGAGGAAGCCCATGGCCAGGGTGACCAGCTCGGCGGGGATCTCCCGCTCGGTGCCGGGGATCGGCTTGAAGCCGGTCTGCGGGCCTTCCACGTCGACCACGCGCAGGGCGCGGACGTTGCCGTCCTCGTCGCCGAGGAACTCCTGGGTGGAGATGGCGTACAGCCGGTCGCCGCCCAGGTCGGCCAGCTCCTCGTGCGCGCTCTCCATCTTGAACAGCATCGGGTACGTCGGCCACGGCTGGTGCTCGGGCCGCGTGGCGGGCGGCCTCGGCATGATCTCCAGCTGGGTGATCGACTCGGCGCCCTGGCGGATCGCCGTGCCGATGCAGTCGGCGCCGGTGTCGCCGCCGCCGATGACGACGACGTGCTTGCCCTTGGCGCTGATGGGCGGCTCCTCCATGTCGCCCTCCTGCACCCTGTTGGCCAGCGGCAGGTACTCCATGGCCTGGTGGATGCCCTTGAGTTCGCGGCCGGGCACGGGCAGGTCGCGCCAGACGGTGGCGCCGCCCGCCAGCAGCACCGCGTCGTACTGGGCGCGCAGCTCGTCGGCGGTGATGTCGACGCCCACGTTGACCGAGGTCCTGAATTCGGTGCCCTCGGCGCGCATCTGGGCGATGCGCCGGTCCAGGTGCCGCTTCTCCATCTTGAACTCGGGGATGCCGTAGCGCAGCAGCCCGCCGATGCGGTCCGCGCGCTCGTACACGCACACGTCGTGCCCGGCGCGGGTGAGCTGCTGGGCCGCGGCCAGGCCCGCCGGGCCCGACCCGACGATCGCGACCTTCTTGCCCGTCTTCACCGGCGGCGGCAGCGGCCGCACCCAGCCCTCGGCCCACGCCCGGTCGATGATCTCGACCTCGACGCGCTTGATGGTGACCGGTTCCTGGGAGATGCCCAGCACGCAGGCGCTCTCGCAGGGCGCCGGGCACAGCCGTCCGGTGAACTCGGGGAAGTTGTTCGTGGCGTGCAGCCGCTCGACGGCGTCCCGCCAGTCCTTGCGGTACACCAGGTCGTTCCACTCGGGGATGAGGTTGCCGAGCGGGCAGCCCTGGTGGCAGAACGGGATGCCGCAGTCCATGCAGCGGCTGGCCTGCTTCTCCAGGCGGTCGCGGCCGAAGTCCTCGTAGACCTCGCGCCAGCTCTTGATGCGGACGTCGACCGGGCGGCGCTTCGGGAGCTCCCGCTGGACGGTCAGGAAACCCTTCGGGTCTGCCATGTGAGTGGAACCCCCTTCCTCAGCTCCGGGCGGCGGCCATGACGGCCTCGTCGACGTCGCGTCCCTCGGCGCGGGCCCTGGCCATGGCCTCCAGGACGCGCCGGTAGTCCCGCGGCATGATCTTGGTGAACCGGGCGGCGGAGCCCTCCCAGTCGGCCAGCAGCTTCTCGGCCACCGTGGAACCGGTCTCGGCCAGATGCCGCTCCACCAGCGAGCGGACGAACTCGGCGTCCTCGCCGGTGAGCGGTTCCAGGTCCACCATCTCGAGGTTGACCAGGCTCGGGTCGAGGTCCAGGACGTAGCCGATGCCGCCGGACATGCCGGCCGCCAGGTTGCGCCCGGTGCGGCCGAGGATGACGGCGCGGCCGCCGGTCATGTACTCCAGGGCGTGGTCGCCGACGCCCTCCACCACGGCGGTGGCGCCGGAGTTGCGGACGCAGAACCGCTCGCCGACGACGCCGCGGGCGAACAGCTCGCCGGACGTCGCGCCGTACAGCAGGACGTTGCCCGCGATGATCTGCTCTTCGGCGGCGAACGGCGCGTCCGGGTGCGGCCGCAGGGTGATGCGTCCGCCCGACAGGCCCTTGCCGACGTAGTCGTTGGCGTCGCCGATCAGTCGCAGCGTGATGCCGCGGGGGATGAAGGCGCCGAACGACTGCCCGGCGGAACCGGTGAAGGTGATGTCGATGGTGTCATCGGGCAGGCCGTCGCCACCGCGCGCCCGTGTCACCTCGTGACCGAGCATGGTGCCGACGGTGCGGTTGACATTGCGGATCGGCATCTCCAGGCGCACCGGGCGGCCGTGCTTGACGGCGCCCTCGGCGAGCTGGATCAGCGTGTTGTCGAGGGCCTTCTCCAGGCCGTGGTCCTGCTTGGCGACCTGCCGCAGCGCGGTGCCCTCGGGCAGGTCCGGCTTGTGCAGGATCGGCGACAGGTCCAGGCCCGACGCCTTCCAGTGGTCGACGGCGCGGGTGGTGTCGAGCAGCTCGACGTGCCCGATCGCCTCGTCCAGGGAGCGGAAGCCCAGGCGGGCGAGGTACTCGCGGACCTCCTCGGCGATGAACTCGAAGAAGTTGACCACGAACTCCGGCCTGCCGGTGAACCGCTTGCGCAGCTCGGGGTTCTGGGTGGCCACGCCGACCGGGCAGGTGTCCAGGTGGCACACGCGCATCATCACGCAGCCGGACACCACCAGCGGCGCGGTGGCGAAGCCGTACTCCTCGGCGCCCAGCAGCGCCGCGATGATCACGTCGCGGCCGGTCTTCATCTGCCCGTCGGTCTGCACGACGATGCGGTCGCGCAGCCCGTTGAGCAGCAGCGTCTGCTGCGTCTCGGCCAGGCCGAGCTCCCACGGCGCGCCCGCGTGCTTGATGGAGGTCAGCGGGGACGCGCCGGTGCCGCCGTCGTGCCCGGAGATGAGCACCACGTCGGCGTGCGCCTTGGACACCCCGGCCGCGACCGTGCCGACGCCGACCTCGGCGACCAGCTTGACGTGCACGCGGGCGGCCGGGTTGGCGTTCTTCAGGTCGTGGATGAGCTGCGCCAGGTCCTCGATCGAGTAGATGTCGTGGTGCGGCGGCGGCGAGATCAGCCCCACGCCCGGGGTGGAGTGCCGGGTCTTGGCGATCCACGGGTAGACCTTGTGGCCGGGCAGCTGGCCGCCCTCGCCGGGCTTGGCGCCCTGCGCCATCTTGATCTGCAGGTCGTCGGCGTTGACGAGGTACTCCGACGTCACGCCGAACCGGCCGGACGCCACCTGCTTGATGGCGCTGCGCCGCAGGTCGCCGTTGGGGTCGGGGACGTAGCGCTCGGGGTCCTCGCCGCCCTCGCCGGTGTTGGACTTGCCGCCCAGCCGGTTCATGGCGATGGCCAGGGTCTCGTGCGCCTCGGCGGAGATGGACCCGTAGGACATCGCGCCGGTGGAGAACCGCTTGACGATCTCGCTGACCGGCTCGACCTCCTCGATCGGCACCGGCGGCCGGACGCCCTCGCGCAGCCGGAACAGCCCGCGCAGCGTCATCAGCCGCTCGGCCTGGGCGTCGACCTTGGAGGTGTACTCCTTGAAGATCTCGTAGCGGCGGGTGCGGGTGGCGTGCTGGAGCTTGAACACCGTCTCGGGGTCGAACAGGTGCTCCTCGCCCTCGCGGCGCCACTGGTACTCGCCGCCGACCTCCAGGGTGCGGTGCGGGGGCTCGACGCCGCGCGGCGGGTAGGCGCGGCGGTGCCGCTCGGCGACCTCGCGGGCCAGCACGTCGAAGCCGACGCCGCCGAGGCGGGAGGTGGTGCCGGTGAAGCACTTGTCGATCACCTCGGCGCCCAGGCCGATCGCCTCGAAGATCTGCGCGCCGGTGTAGGACGCGACCGTGGACACGCCCATCTTCGACATGATCTTCAAGATGCCCTTGCCGTACGCCTTGATCAGGTTGCGCACGGCGGTGTCCCGGTCCAGCGCGATGTCGCCGGCGCGGACCAGCTCCTCGACGGTCTCGATGGCCAGGTAGGGGTTGACCGCGGACGCGCCGTACCCGATGAGCAGCGCCATGTGGTGGCATTCGCGGGCCTCGGCGGTCTCCACCACCAGGCCGACGCGGGTGCGGGACTTCTCCCGGATCAGGTGGTGGTGCACGGCGCCGGTGAGCAGCAGCGACGGGATCGGCGCGCGGGTCCGGTCGGCGCCGCGGTCCGACAGCACGATGATGCGGGCGCCGTCGGCGATCGCGCGCGACACCTCGGCGCAGATCTCCTCCAGGCGGTCCTGCAGGGCCTCGCCGCCGCCGGCGACGTCGTACAGGCCGTGCACGACGCGGGCCTGCAGGTGCGGCAGCTCGCCCTCGTCGTTGATGTGGATGATCTTGGCGAGCTCGCCGTTGTCCAGGATGGGGGTGGGCAGCACGAGCCGGCGGCACGAGTCCGGGCCGGGCTCCAGCAGGTTGCCCTCGGGGCCGAGCGTGGACTGCAGGGACGTCACCAGCTCCTCGCGGATCGCGTCCAGCGGAGGGTTGGTGACCTGCGCGAACAGCTGCTTGAAGTAGTCGAACAGCAGGCGCGGCCGCCGCGAGAGCACCGCCAGCGGCGTGTCGGTGCCCATGGAGCCGACCGGCTCGGCGCCGGTGCGCGCCATCGGGGCGAGGATCACCCGCTGCTCTTCGAGGGTGTAGCCGAACGTCTGCTGCCGCTTGATCAGCGGCTCGTGGACGGGGACGTCCCGCTCGCGCTCGGGCAGCTCCTCGAACCGCACCAGGCCCTCGCGCAGCCACTGCGCGTAGGGGTGCTGGGCGGCGAGCTCGGCCTTGACCTCGTCGTCCTCGATGATCCGCCCGGCCTCGGTGTCGATGAGGAAGATCCGGCCGGGCTGCAGGCGTCCCTTGCGGACGACCTTCTCCGGCGGGATGTCCAGCACGCCCGCCTCGCTGGCCAGCACCACCAGGCCGTCGTCGGTGACCCAGTAGCGGCCGGGGCGCAGGCCGTTGCGGTCCAGCACCGCGCCGGCGATCGTGCCGTCGGTGAACGACACGCTGGCCGGGCCGTCCCACGCCTCCATCAGCGTGGAGTGGAACTCGTAGAACGCGCGGCGGTCGGGGTCCATCCCGGTGTGGTTCTCCCACGCCTCCGGGATCATCATCAGCACCGCGTGCGGCAGCGACCGGCCGCCCAGGTGCAGCAGCTCCAGGCACTCGTCGAACGAGGCGGTGTCGCTGGCCTCGATGTCGATCACCGGGTGGACGCGGGACAGGTCCCCGGGGATCAGGTCGGACTTCAGCAGCGCCTCGCGGGCCCGCATCCAGTTCCGGTTGCCCTTGACGGTGTTGATCTCGCCGTTGTGCGCGATGAACCGGTACGGGTGGGCCAGCTCCCAGGCCGGGAAGGTGTTGGTGGAGAACCGCGAGTGCACCAGCGCGATGGCGGTAGCGAAGCGGCGGTCGGACAGGTCGGGGAAGAACGGCTCCAGCTGCGGGGTGGTGAGCATCCCCTTGTAGACGATCGTCCGCGCCGACAGGCTCGGGAAGTACACCCGGACGTCCTGCTCGGCCCGTTCGCGCATGCAGAACACCACGCGGTCCAGCTCGATTCCGGTCTTGCCGGCGTGCTCGCCGTCCTCGGCGGCGGCCACGAAGAGCTGGGAGAAGTGCGGCATGGCGCGGCGCGCCGCGGGTCCGGCGAACTCGGGGTCGTGCGGCAGCTCGCGCCAGCCGAGGACGGCCAGCCCCTCCTCCGCGCACAGCGTCTCGATGTGCGCGACGGCCGCGGCCCGCTCCTCGGCGTCGGTGGGCAGGAACGCGATGCCCGCCGCGTACGCGCCGGGCTCGGGCAGCGCGAAGTCGCAGACCTCGCGGAAGAACGCGTCCGGGATCTGGGTGAGGATGCCGACGCCGTCGCCGTCGTCGGGTTCAGCGCCCACGGCTCCGCGGTGGTCCAGGTTCTTCAGGACGGTCAGGGCCTTGCGGATGATGTCATGGCTCTTGCGACCGTGCAGGTCGGCCACCATGCCGACGCCGCAGGCGTCGTGCTCGTAGGCCCGGTCGTACAGCCCCTGGTTCCGAGGTGCACGCGGTGTGAGCGCAGCGGCCATCTACCCTCCCGTCGTCGTCGTGTCACTGCTGGGGTCAGTGCAGGCTCGGGACGACGTTGGCCCTGCTGCGGTGAGATGACATTACATCACTGTCGGGATCATCCCCGACACGCCCTGATCGCGAAACTTCGCTGTGTTCGCATGCGGGCGCCGAGCGGTTCACCAAGGATAGCGGCGTGCCGCCACCGTAAATCACCGGCAATGCGGTGGCGGACGTCACCGCGTCCGGGTGATCGGGTGGTCAATTCCGCAACACCACGGCAATCCGCAGCATTCCCCGCCGGTGCGGCGTCGAACCATGGGCGCAGCCGGTGTGTCGGCCGTCACTTCGCCGCCTGTGCGAGACGGAGACGGCGGACAGGCCGACGGCGGTCAGATCGCGGTCCGGGCGGGGGCGCGGCGGGCCGGTCGAGGTTCTGACGCCGGGCGATCCGTGCGGGAATGCGGGGCCGCGGGGCCCGGACCGGGTCAGGAGGCGCGGGCCGCGCGGCCGAGCGGGCCCGGGGCCTTGCCGCCCTCGATCAGGAGGGACAGCAGCGTCTCGTCCGTCCCGTCGCCCTTGCCGTCCAGGCGCTGGGCCCACGCCACGACCGCGTAGTGCCCCATCGCGAGTCCCCGCGCCATGCCGAAGCCCTGGCCGAACCGGTCGAGCGGCGCCTCGGCGGGCAGCGGGAGCACGAACCCGCCGCCGCGGGCGCGGCCGATCTCGTCGACGAACCGGTCGGCGTCCGACGCCGAGGCGAGGTTGAACACCGTGACCGACAGCGCGTACCGGCCGTCGCCGTCGGCGTACAGCGTGCGGGCGGTCTGGGTGCAGCCGTGCTCGCGCAGCTGCTCGCCCATCCCCGTGCCCCACACGGCGGCCACGCAGTCGGCGTCCAGGCTCTTGGCCTTCAGCTTCAGCCGCAGTCCCGCGTCCTCGACGGTGATCGTGTTCGCCGACGCGGGGAACGCCTCCGCCTCGGTCAGCGGGGCCCGGTCGGCGGACCGCTGCGCGATCCCCTGGTACACCGCGCTCGACGGCGAGCTGGAGTACGAGGCCGGCGCCGGGCCGCTGGCGGCCGGGCTGCGCCCCATGCTCTGCGGGGACCGCCGTCCGGCCGCGCCGTCGTCACCGCCGCCGAGGGCCAGCACCGCCAGCGCCCCCACCAGGAAGACCACGGCCAAGGCGCCCGCGGTCGCGTAGAACACCCGCGGCGGCAGCGCCCCCAGCCCCCCGCCGCGCTGCTGCGCCGGCTTCTTGGACGGTCCGCGGCCCTTCCCGGCGGGACGCTGCGGCGGGCGTCCGCCGCCCGGCCGGTCCGCCGGCGACTCTTCGCGCCCGGCGCGCTTCCGCTTCTTCCCCCACGGCCGTTTGCGACCGGATCCGCCGGGTTCGGGGCTCTGCCGTTCCTCGCCGTCGGCCCCTTCCTGCCACTCCTGGGACGGACCGGCGTCTCCCTCGGCGATCCGCAGGTCGTCGCCATGCCAGTCCTCGCCCGGGGCGTGCCACTCGGCGGGATGCCCTGGGACTTCCGCGCCGTGGCCCTGCCATTCGCCCGCGTCCGGGACGTCCTGCGCGTCCCACGGAGAGCCTCCCCACGCGGCGTGCTCCGCGTAGGCGCCGGTGTCCGGCCGGCCGCCTGCGTGGTGCTGCCATTCGGCGGAAGGCTCGCCGTACGGCTCGTCGTAGGGCGGCCGCGCGGCGCTCTGCGGGTCGGGCGTCCGGCGCTTCCTGCCCCAGCGGCGGCGCTCGCGGTTCTGGGGCGGCGGGCCGCCGGGCCCGGTCTCCTGGACGTCCCGTCCGTCGTGCGGGCGTCCCGGCCGCACACCTCGGCCCGGAGCGGACGGCCGACCCGTGCCGACGTGCGGGCGCTGATCGCGGCCCGGCAGCGGGCGGGCGTCGCGCCGGCCCGCCGCGACGTCGCGCGGCCGGGGGGCGGGCCTGGGCGGCCGTTTGCCCGGAGCGGGCTGACGGGAGCCGTCGGCGGGACGGCGGTCGCGGCCGTCGGCCGCGGGCTTGCGGCCGAGTCCGGGGCGGTCCCCCGGCGCGGGCTTCTGGCCGCGGGGACGCCGCCCGAACCCGAACGGCGTCCGCGGGGTCTGCTCAGGCGGCGGCTCGGCCGGGACCTGCCGCCGGGGGCGCCGGTCGCCTCCGGTCGCCGGGCGGCGCGGCGGCGCCTCACGGGCCGGGGGCTGCGGCTGCCGGGGTCCGCGGGGACGGTGCTCGCCCCACCCGGGCTGGCGGTCGTCCGGGCGGCCCGGGCGCTCGGCGCGCGGCGCCTGCCGGTCGTCGCGCGGCGCCCGCTGCCCCGGAGCGGGCCGGCGGTCGCGCGGGCCGGGGCGCCCCTCGCCGGAACGCAGCGGGCGGGAACCTGAGCGGGGAGCCGCGCCGGGCCGTCGGGGCCCCGGGACGCGGCCGGGTTCTTGGCGGTCCACGAGGGCGCAGACTAACGTTCGCGCGCCGGTCGCGGGACCGTTCCGCGCCGAACCGCCGTCCCGCGCCGCGTCAACGCCCGTTCCCCTCGTCGGGCAGGCGGCCCCACACGAAGTCGGCGGGCTTCTCGATGGCCAGGCTGATGTCGATCATCTCGTTGAGCGAGGCGGGCCGGGCGCCGCCCGCCCGCTGCACCCAGGTGACGATCGTGTAGTGCCCGTACGCCTGGGCGTAGGCGGCGCTGAAGCCGCCGCCGAACTTCGGCGCGCCCGGCGCCATGAGCGGCAGCACGAACCCGGCGTTGGTGGCCGGGTCCATCACCCGCACGATCTGGTCGGCGCCCTCCTGGTCGGCCAGGTTGATGGCGGCGAACTGGCCGACGTACTTGCGGTCCTGGCTGACGTAGGAGCCGCGGGCGATCTGCGAGCAGCCCGCCTTGGTCAGGTCCTCGTGCAGCCGCCGGCCCCAGGTGACCGACTTGCAGTCGTTCGACAGCTGGGCCCCGACCAGGGTGAACGAGTAGTTCTGGTAGGTGACCGTCTTGGCGTCGTTCGGGAACACCTCGCCCTGCGTCATCGGCCGCTGGTCGGCCGAGCGCTGCGCGATGCGGGCCATCTGCCGGTCGGCCATCTGCGGGGTGTAGGCGGTCGGCAGCACGCCCGGCCCGTTGGTCAGGCCGGCGGAGGCCTTGTCCTCGTCGCCGCCCCCGGTCAGCACCACCACGCCCACGGCCGCCGCCGCGACGGCGGCCACCGCCGCGGCGATGCCGCCGAACAGCAGCTTGGAACTGCGCTTCTTCCTCCTGCCGCCGGTCCTGCCGTCGTTCTCCGGCCGAAAGTCCCGCCCACCGGCCGGACGACCGGTCTCCGGCGCACCTGTGTCACGAGCCTCGATCACAGCTCGCGAGCCTATCGAGAACACCGCCCCTCGCGGGGGCAAACGAGCGGTTCCTCCCGGTTCGTCGACCGAGCGGTCATGGTGCGACGCCGCCCGCTCCGATCAGGGCGCCCACGCCGTAGGTGACCGCCGCCGCGCCCGCGCCGAACCCGAGCTGGCGCAGCCCGCCGAACCACCAGCTGCGCTTCGTCACCCGCGTCACCAGCGCGCCCGCGCCGAACAGCCCGACGCCCGCGACGACGGCGGCCGGCCACAGGCTCGTCGCGCCGAACGCGTACGGCAGCACCGGCAGCACGGCGCCCGCCGCGAACGCCAGGAACGACGACAGCGCCGCGAGCAGCGGGGACGGCAGGTCCTCCGGCGTCACCCCGAGCTCGGCGCGGGCGTGCACCTCCAGCGCCCGGTCGGGGTCGCGCGACAGCTGGCGCGCGACCTCCGCGGCCAGCTCGGGGTCGAGGCCGCGCTCGACGTAGCGGGCCGCCAGCTCCGCCTGCTCCGCATGCGGGTGGCGCTCCAGTTCGAGGCGCTCCACCTCGATCTCCGCCTCGGCCAGCTCCGACTGCGAGGCCACCGAGATGTACTCCCCCGCGGCCATGGAGAACGCGCCCGCGGCCAGGCCGGCCAGGCCTGCCAGCAGCACGACCCGCTGCGCGGCCTGGCCGCCCGCCACTCCGGCGATCAGTGCGAAGTTGGAGACCAGGCCGTCCATGGCGCCGAACACCGCGGGCCGCAGCCAGCCGCCGGTGACGTCGCGGTGCTGATGGTGGATCTCGGCGGGCACCTGGTCTCCTCACCGGTTCTACTGCGCGTCTCTACTGCGCGTCTTTGACGGCCTCGGCCGTGCTCCGCTCCTCCGCGTCGTCGCCCTTCTCGGCCTCGTCCGCCCGGTCGGGCTCGTCCGTCCCGTCCGTGTCGGAGGGGGCGGCGTCGGCGGAGGGGGCGGCGTCGGCCGCGGAATCATTCTCCTCGGAGGTCTCATCGGCGCCATGGGCAGGGTCGCCGTCGCCGGGCTCGGGAGCGGGGTCGGACGCCTCGCTCTTCTCGGCCTGCCCCTTCTCCGGCTCCTGGTCTTCCGGCTCCTGCCCGTCCGGCTCGTCCTGCTCGGACGCAGGCCGCGCGTCCGCGGGCTCCGTTTCGGCAGGCCCAGTCTCGGCAGGCCCAGTCTCGGCGGGCTCGGGCGCCGGTTCCTCGGCGGCGTCGGCGGACGCGGCGCTCGTCGCGGAGTCCTCCGGCTCACCGGACTCGTCCGACTCGGAGTCGCCGGTCTCCGCCGCCCCCTCCGACGTGCCGTCCGCGTCCGTGCCGGACGCCGCGGGCTCGGACGGCCCGGACTCGGACGCCGCGGACTCGGACGGCGCGGACTCGGCGGTCTCGTCGTTCTGGACGCCGTCGGCGGCCTTCCGAGGCGCCGCGGTCTCCGTGCTCGCGGACGCGCCCGACGGGGCGGACGGGGCGGGCTCGGCCGCGGCGGCGCCCGCGGGGGTTTCGGCGGACCGGGCGGCCGCGACGGCGGCCGGAGCCCGGTCGGAGGCGTCGGGCAGGCCCACGGTGACGGTCTCGGTCCAGGACGCGTTGCGGGTCAGGTAGAGGTACGCGACGGCGCCCAGGAAGACGAGCAGCGCCGTCCAGTCGTTGAGGCGCATGCCGAGGATGTGGTGGGCGTCGTCGATGCGCAGCGCCTCGATCCAGAACCGCCCGACGGTGTAGGCGGCGACGTAGAGCGCGAACACGCGTCCGCACTTCAGCTTGAAGCGCTTCTGCGCCCACACGACGAAGACCGCCACCCCGACGCACCACAGCGACTCGTACAGGAAGGTGGGGTGGTAGGTGGCGACGTCGGCGTACGTGGGGTCCAGGCTGCCGTCCTCCAGGCGCGGACGGTGCCCCTGGTCGATCTTCAGGGCCCAGAACGCGTCCAGCGGCCGCCCGTACAGCTCCTGGTTCCAGTAGTTGCCCCAGCGGCCGATCGCCTGGGCGAGCGCGACGCCGGGCGCGACCGTGTCGGCCATCGCCGACACCGAGATCCCGCGGCGGCGGCAGCCGATGACCGCGCCCACCGCGCCGAGCGCGATGGCGCCCCAGATGCCCAGGCCGCCCTCCCAGATCTTCAGCGCGTCCACCGGGTTGCGGCCGGCACCGAAGTAGCGCTGGTAATCGGTGATCACGTGGTAGAGCCGCCCGCCCGCCAGGCCGAACGGAACCGCCCAGATGGCGATGTCCATCACGACGCCGGGCGTGCCGTGGCGCTCTTTCCAGCGCCGCTCGCCGATCCAGACCGCGACGACGATGCCAGCAATGATCATCAGGGCGTAGGCGCGGATCGGGATCGGCCCGAGGTGCCAGACGCCCTGGGAAGGACTCGGGATGAAGGCCACCGGCTGCATGTCCGTTGACGTTACCGCCTCCGGCGTCCCGGGGTGCCCATGAAGCGTCGGTAACCCGATATGCCGCGCCTTCGCCGCGGCGGGGGCGGCGCCCCCGGCCCGCCCGCGGCCGGTCAGCGGCGGCCCGCGGCGAGGACGGCCCGCTCCAGCGCCCCGGCGTCGAGCAGCTGGCCCGGCGCGTCCAGGGAGCGTCCGTCCAGGAAGACCGCGGGGGCGTCGGTCACCCCGCGGGTCCGCGCGGCGTACCGGGTCAGCGCGTCGAGCCGGGCGGCCTCGCGCATGTCCTCGACGCAGGAGGCGAAACGGGCCCCGCGGATGCCGGCCTCGCGGCCCCAGCCGACGAGGTCGGCGGGTGCGAAGCCGGGGACGCCCTCCTCCGGCTGGTGGGCGAACAGCAGGTCGCGGTAGGCCGCCCAGCGGTCGGCGGGGGCGCACAGCGCGGCGTTGGCGGCGCGGCGGCTGTTGGACGCCATCGGCTCGCCCTCGGCGCCGCGGTACCGCTGGAACGGCCAGTAGACGACCTTCACCTTGCGCTCGGCGGCCAGCATCTTGATCGTCGGCCCGACGGCGTGCTCCATCGCCCGGCACAGCGGGCACTGGAAGTCCTCGAAGATCTCCAGCACGGGCCGGCGCACCCCGGGCTGCGTCATGACCACGGCCCCGTCCGGCGCGCGGGACGCGGGCGCGAGCGGCCCGCGGTAGGTGCCGGGGCCGGACGACGGCCCGCCGTCGCGTTCGCGGGCGCGCAGCGCCACGACGATCGCGAGGGCCGCCGCGATCACCGCGACCGCCCCGACGACCGCCAGCAGCAGCCGCAGGCCCTCGACCGCCCGGCCAGCCCTGTCCATCGCTCCCCCGATCGATGCCGGCGCCCCGTGCCGCCGGTAGAGACGCTACCGGGAGAACGTTCCAGGACAGGTAAAAGAACGGCACCGTGAGCCCCGTCCAGGGGCCCACGGTGCCGGCTACGACACTCGAACCGCGTCGCTCGGCCGCGACGCTCGAGCGGGATCAGCGGCCGGAGCCGCCGGCGGCCTCGATCGCCTGCCGGAGGGCGTCCCCGCTGGCGATCTCGTTCTCCAGCTTGCGGCCGTCGAGGAAGACGGTCGGCGTGCCGGTGACCTTGCGGTCGTCCAGCGCGTACTTGGTCATCGACTCGACCTGCGACTTCTTCTGCTGCTCGGTGACGCACTTGTCGAAGTTCGGGTCGGTCACGCCGACGTCCTTGCCCCAGGCGACCAGGTCGTCGGGCGCGAAGCCCTTCTTGCCCTCCACCGGCTGGAACTTGAACAGCGCGTCGTGGTAGGAGAGCCACTTGTCGGGCGGGACGCACAGCGCCGCCGCGGCCGACCGCAGCGAGTTCGACTTGATCGGGTCGGGCTGCTGGCCGAACAGGTGGAACGGCCGGTAGACGACCTTGACCTTGCCCTCGGCGGCCAGCTGCTTGACGGTCTTGCCGGTGGTCTCCTCGAAGTGCTTGCAGGCCGGGCACTGGAAGTCCTCGAAGATCTCCAGCACCGGCTTGGTCACGCCCGGCTTGGCCATGACGATCGAGCCGTCGGCCTCGCGGGTCAGCGGGGCCTGGGGGCCGGTGTAGGCGACGGCCTTCTGGTCGCGCTTTCCGCGCTGGTCGAGGACGACCACGGTCACCGCCACGACCGCCGCCACCGCGACCACCGCGCCCAGCACGATGGCCAGCAGGCGCCGCTGGCGCTGCCGCGCCTGCTCGCGCTTGCGCTGCTCGGCCAGGCGCTCGCGCGCGGACCGCTCCCGTGCGGCCTTGCTCATCGGTTCTCTCCTCGGCGGGGACACCGCGGGCGCGCGGTGGCGCCGCGCGGGCGGACGGGCCTAGTCGACATGACCGGCCCGCCGGAATTCATCGAACAGGACAAGTGCGAACAGCAGGATAGTGACGATGTGCACACCGGTGCACCACTGGCAGATCTTCCCGAGGATCGCCAGCTCGACGGTCACCAGGTAGACGACGAACAGCACGCCCACGCACACCGACGCCAGCCGCCCCCAGCGCAGCGGCGGCCACGGCGACCGCAGCGCGGGCGGGCTGATCAGCGCCGCGAAGCCGACGAAGAACGCCAGCCCCAGCCAGGGCAGCGGAACGCCCAGCAGCGCGGAGTACTCGCTGGTGGTCACCGCGTGGCAGTCCAGCTTGCCGCTGGTGGTGCACAGCAGCGCGTCGTCGTTGTAGTGCGAGTACAGCAGATAGGCCGAGATGGCCAGGCCGACCAGCGTGAGCAGCCACGCGGCGGCCGTGAACCACGGCGGGCGCCACGGCGCGACGGGCGCCGTCTCGTCGGACCGCGACTCGACGGATTGCTGCACGATCGTGATCCTTCCGCCACCGGACGTCGTCCACGGGCCGGGCCGCGGGCGGACGGCTCCGTGTCCGCCCGGACGCGAGCCGACTTCACCTTAGAGGACGCCGCGCGCGTTCGGCGCCGCAACGGCCGCCCGCGACGGCGCTTTCACGGCCGGCTGCGCGGGTCAGCGCCCGCCGCGGACGCCTTCGGCGAGTTCGGCGGCCAGGGCGCGGACGGCCTCGACGCCCGCGCGTTCGTCCGGGGCGTCCAGCAGGCGGCGGATGAACGCCGAGCCCACGATGACGCCGTCGGCGAACCCGGCGACCTCGGCGGCCTGGGCGCCGTTGCTCACCCCCAGGCCGAGCCCGACCGGCAGCGTCGAGCCCTGCCGGTCGAGGACGGCGCGGGTGCGCTCCACCAGGCGCGGGGCGCCGGTGTCCACGGCGGCGCGGGCGCCGGTGACGCCCATGAGCGACGCGGCGTACACGAAGCCCCGGCACACCCGGGTGATCTTGTCGAGGCGCTCGTCGGTGGAGCTGAGCGCGACGAGGAAGACCCGGTCCAGGCCGTGGGCGTCGGACGCCTCCAGCCACGGGCCGGCCTCCTCGGGGGTGAGGTCGGGGGTGATCAGGCCGGTGCCGCCCGCGGACTTCAGGTCGCGGGCGAAGGCGTCGGGCCCGTAGCGGTCGACCGGGTTCCAGTACGTCATCACCAGGGTGGCGGCGCCGGTGGCGGCGACGGCCTCCACGGTGCGGAACACGTCGGCGACGCGGGCGCCGCCGACCAGCGCCCGGTGCACGGCGTCCTGGATGGTGGGACCGTCCATCAAGGGGTCGGTGTAGGGCAGGCCCACCTCGATGACGTCGCAGCCCGCCTCGACCATCGCGGTGGCGGCGGCGACGGCGCCGTCGACGCTGGGGAACCCTGCGGGCAGGTAGCCGACGAGCGCGGCGCGGCCCTCGGCCCTGGCCTTGTCGAAGGCGGTCTGCACGGTCACCGGCGCTTCTCCTCCCCCGGCATCAGCCCGAAGAACTGGGCGGCGGTGTGCATGTCCTTGTCGCCGCGGCCGGACAGGCAGACGACGATCGTGGCGTCCGGGCCGAGCTCCCTGCCGACCTGCAGGGCCCCGGCCAGGGCGTGCGCGGACTCGATGGCGGGGATGATCCCCTCGGTGCGGCACAGCAGCGCGAAGGCCTCCATGGCCTCGGCGTCGCTGATCGCCCGGTACTCGGCGCGTCCGGTGTCGCGCAGCCAGGCGTGCTCGGGGCCGACGCCGGGGTAGTCGAGCCCGGCGGAGATCGAGTGGGTCTCCAGGGTCTGGCCCTCGTCGTCCTGCAGCAGGTAGGTCCGCATGCCGTGGATGACGCCGAGCGACCCGCCGACCAGGGTGGCGGCGTGCCGGCCGGTGGCCACGCCCTCGCCGCCCGCCTCGAACCCGTACAGCCGCACCGACGCGTCGGGGATGAAGGCGTGGAAGGCGCCGATGGCGTTGGAGCCGCCGCCGACGCAGGCCACGACGGCGTCCGGCAGCCGCCCGGTCGTCTCCAGGCACTGCGCGCGCGCCTCGACGCCGATGACGCGCTGGAAGTCGCGCACCATCATCGGGAACGGGTGCGGGCCCATGACCGAGCCGATGCAGTAGTGGGTGTGGTCGACGGAGGCGACCCAGTCGCGGAACGCCTCGTTGCAGGCGTCCTTGAGGGTGCGGCTGCCGGTGCGGACGGGGATCACCTCGGCGCCCAGCATCCGCATCCGCGCGACGTTGAGGGCCTGCCGCTCGGTGTCGACCTCGCCCATGTAGACGGTGCACTCGAGGCCGAGCAGGGCGGCGGCGGTGGCGGTGGCCACGCCGTGCTGCCCGGCGCCGGTCTCGGCGATGACGCGGCGCTTGCCCATGCGGCGGGTCAGCAGCGCCTGCCCCAGCACGTTGTTGATCTTGTGGGACCCCGTGTGGTTGAGGTCCTCGCGCTTGAGCAGGACGCGGGCGCCGCCGGCGTGCTCGGCGAACCGGCGCGCCTCGGTCAGCAGGCTCGGCCGTCCGGCGTATTCGGCCAGGAGCCGGTCGAGCTCGCCGGTGAACTCGGGGTCGTTCTTGGCGGCCTCGAATTCGCGGGTCAGCTCGTCGAGGGCGGCCATGAGGGCCTCGGGGGCGAAGCGCCCCCCGAACACGCCGAAGTGGCCGGTGGCGTCGGGCACGACGGCACCGCGGGAACCGGTGTCGGTGGTCATGGGAATCCTGTCGTGGGAGAAGGGCTCATCCTGGCTGCCGGGTCGTCGGACGAGCACGCCATCGTTCGCGCAAGGTCGCGACGGGGCCTGCGATCGGGCCCCGGCCCGGGGACGGCGCTCTCCGCATGGACGCCAGCCTATCGCGAACGGGGTCAGCCGCTCTGCCGCAGGGCCGGGTGCGCCCCGGCGGCGACCAGGTCGGCGACGGCGCCGCGCGGGTCGCGGCGCATCACCAGGCTCTCCCCCACCAGCACGGCGTCGGCGCCCGCCGAGGCGTAGGCCAGCAGGTCGTGCGGGCCGCGCACCCCCGACTCGGCGACCTTGACGACGTCCTTGGGGATCAGCGGCGCCAGCCGGGCGAACACGCTGCGGTCCACTTTGAGGGTCTTCAGGTCGCGCGCGTTGACCCCGATGACCTTGGCGCCCGCGTCCAGCGCGCGGGCCAGCTCCTCCTCGGTGTGCACCTCGACCAGCGGGGTCAGGCCGATCGACTCGGCCCGCTCGACCAGCGACACCAGGGCGTCCTGCTCGAGCGCCGCCACGATCAGCAGGGCAAGGTCGGCGCCGTAGGCGCGGGCCTCCCACAGCTGGTAGGAGGTGACGATGAAGTCCTTGCGGAGCACCGCCACGTCGACGTCGGCGCGGACGGCGGCCAGGTCGTCCAGGCTGCCGCCGAAGCGGCGCCGCTCGGTGAGCACGCTGATCACCTTGGCGCCGCCGGCCTCGTAGTCGCGGGCCAGCGCCGCCGGGTCGGCGATCGCCGCCAGCGCGCCCTTGGACGGGCTGGAGCGCTTGACCTCGGCGATGACGGACACGCCCGGGGCGCGCAGCGCCGCCAGCGCGTCGCGCGGCGGGTCGGCCCGCTCGGCCTTGGCCTTCAGGTCGTCGAGCGACACCGTGCGCTGCCGTTCGGCCAGATCGGCCCGGACGCCGTCGAGAATTTCGTCGAGCACGCTCACGCCCTGCTCCCCGCTCGCCTCCGCGGCGCCTGCGCGGCGCCGCCTTCCCTGGTCGCAGGCCCCGGGACGGCGCGCGCGCAGCCGGCACGGCCGTGCCGGCGCGGCGCTGCCGCTTCGGACGGCGCGTCGAACGGCACGCCGACGCGCTCGGGCTCGCTCACGGGAAGGCCCCCTATGTTGCGGTCGATCCGTGCACCGATCGTAGCCTCAGCGGTGGGCGGCCCTTGAACCCGGGCCGGGCTCAGGGCGCCCGAAACCGGCGTTATGGAGCCAAAGCAGCGCCGAACGCCGTGTTCCGCACGATCCAGTACACGACGACCAGCGCGAGGAAGGCGTGGATCACGCGCGGCCGTGTCAGGCGGGAGGCGAACGGGACGCCCGTGGCCGCGCACGCCGCCCAGCGCGCCCACAGGTATCCGAAGACGGGCAGCAGCAGGAACAGCATGGGGTTGAGCCCGAACGCCTCCGCCACGCGGCCGTGCGTCAGCGAGTGCACCATGCGAAGGCCGCCGCAGCCGGGGCAGTACAGGCCGGTCGCCCACAGGAACGGGCAGGTCGGGTAGTGGCCGGGTTCGTTCGGGTCGACCGTGCTGACCAGCACAGTGCCCGCGGCCGCCGCGGCCAGGACGATGCCGGGGCCGACCAACGCGCGCTTGCGGCGGCGGGGCGCCGCCGGGGAGGGCGCGCGCGGAGAGGGCCGCGCGGCGTGGGCGGGTGCGCCGGTCGCGTCGTCCACCGTGGGCTCCTCTCCGCCGGTCAGGGGTCCAGGACGTAGCCGACGCCGCGGACGGTGCGGATCGGGCTGTCCTTGCCCAGCTTGCTGCGCAACTGGGCGATGTGCACGTCCACCGTGCGGCTTCCCGCGCCCGCGTTCGGCCCCCAGGCGGCGTCGAGCAGCTGTTCGCGGGTGAAGACCCTGCCGGGGTTGCTCATCAGGAACTCCAGCAGGTCGAACTCGGTGACGGTGAGCGCCACGGGGCGGTCCCCCACGCTCACGGCGCGGCCCTGCGGGTCCAGGCTCACCTGGCCGGCGCGCAACGGCCCCTGGGCGTGGTCGCCGGCGCTGTGGCGCAGCGCCTCGGCCACCGCGCCCACCAGCACGCGGGGTCCGAACGGCCGCGTCACCTGGTGTTCGCCGAGCGCGCCGCGCGTGAGCGCGTCGACCTGCCCGGCGACCGCCACGACGGGCGCGGGCCGGGCCGCCTCCGCGACGCGCCGGTACAGCTCCACGGGGAGCGGCGTGTCCGACACGTCGAGCACCACCGCGTCCGGGCGGACGCGCGCCGCGACGGCGGCGGCGCGCGACGGGTCCGGTTCGATCTCGACGGCGTACCCCTCCCGGGCCAGGTAGCGCCGCTCCAGTTCCGCCACGGCGGGCTCGTGTTCGGCGACCAGGATGAGCCCGCCGCCCTCGGCCGTCCCGCGGTTCACGACCGCTCCGAACGGCCGCGCCGGGCCTCCTGGGAATCCTCCTGGGAATCCGCCTGGGAATCCTCCTGGGAGGTCTGCCGGGAGGACGGGACGTCGCCCGGCGCGGGCTCCGTGGGGTCTTCTCCCCGGTCGAGGGACTTCCACAGGCTGGAGGGGTCGTCGGTTTCGGGCGGCGTGCGGGTCGCTGCCGCGGCGGGACGCTCGTACCGCATCGACATGCCCGGCCAGCGCGCGCCGCGCAGGATCGTCGCCGACCCCGCGGCCAGCAGCAGCGCGCCGCCGGCCAGGGACACGGCCCACCAGAGGGTGACGTCGGCGGAGGGGTTCGCGGCGAGCCGCAGCAGGGCGCTCTTGTCGGCCGCGGCGTCCAGCACGTGCGCGGTGCGCACGGACGCCACGGACGCGTAGCCGATCGCGGCGCCGAACGCGGCCAGCAATACGCCGACCCCGGTCCGCACCTTGCCGCGGGTGGCGAACAGGGCCGCCAGGCCCGCCAGCCCGGCCCATCCCAATGCGCCCGCCGCGCCGCCCAGGTCGCGCCCGGTGAGCTCCAAAGTGAAGGGGGTGATGGCGCCGGCGGCCCGTACATGCGCCCAGGCGCGTCCGGCGGCCAGCAGGGTCAGCCCGGCGCCGGCCGCGCACAGCAGCGCGGCCAGGGCGCGTTCTCGGGCGGGGGTCACGAGTCCGCGGCCGGCCGTTCCCCGACGACGGCGTCGAGCACGTCGGCGTCCCAGCAGGTGCGGTCCCCGGTGTGGCACGCGGCGCCGACCTGGTCGACCTTCACCAGGATCGCGTCCCCGTCGCAGTCCAGGGCGACCGACTTGACCCACTGCTGGTGGCCCGAGCTCTCGCCCTTCACCCAGTACTCCTGGCGGCTGCGCGACCAGTACGTGGCGCGGCCGGTGGTGAGGGTCCGGTGCAGCGCCTCGTCGTCCATCCAGGCGAGCATGAGCACCTCGCCGGTGTCGTACTGCTGGGCGATGGCGGGCACGAGGCCGTCGGGCGTGCGCTTGAGACGTTCGGCGATCTTGGGGTCCAGATTGGACGGGCGAGCGGACATGTGCTCCATTCTGCCGGGTGGCGCCGCGCGCTCGGCACCGGCACCGCCGCGGCCTCCCAAGAGGGCCGCCGCCGAGGCGGCCCCCGGACACCACGAGGCCCGCGCCCCCTGGTGGGGGCACGGGCCCGGCGGTACGACTAGGGATTACGACTAGGGATTACGACTAGGGATGCGTACGACTACGGGATCACGAGAGGGGGACGACGTTGTCGGCCTGCGGGCCGCGCTGGCCCTGCGTCACCTCGAACTCGACGCGCTGGTTCTCGTCGAGGCTGCGGTAGCCGGACGCCTGGATGGCCGTGTAGTGCACGAACACGTCGGCGCCGCCGCCGTCCACGGCGATGAAGCCGTAGCCCTTCTCGGCGTTGAACCACTTCACGGTGCCCTGCTGGGGCATGTCTTTCTCCTTGCGGCAAAACTCGGGCCCACACCTCGCGGGCCCCGCGCCGGTCGCTGCGGGACGCCTTCGCCTCCCCGGCACTGTCCCGGAAAAGCCAAAACGCCCGCTGCCATCAGTCCGCGGGCGTTCTTACAAACGATCGTGAACTTCGACTGCAACCGACGGGTCCACCGTATCATCCGATCCGCGTAAACCCCAGGAGCTTGTCCCTCCGGTTTCTTCCGTGGCCGAAAGCGGCGCGTTATAGGCCCGACACGCCGCATGCTGCGCCTCCGCCGCCCTCGTCGGGCGCCGTCGCCGCGCGGGGCGAACCGCCGCGCGCGTCGCGGACCGGCCAGGTCAGGCGGTGCCGCGCGGTGATTTCACGCGGACGAATCACGTGATTTTGAACAAAGAACATCTTCGCGTTGACGATTTCGTCGACGACGATCGGCTTCGTCGACGATCGGCGCGCATGAGGGGAAAACCAGGACCGCGCCGACGGCGACGGCGCGACGCGGGCGCCGCGGCGGAGCGGCCCGCCGGAGCGGGTGCGGTCGCCGGGCGCCGACGGGACGTCCGGGTAAGCCGGGAATAAGCGCTCAGTCCGGATGGTAGGCATTGTGCGAGCCCGCGAGTCCCGGTGATCCTCCCACACGGGGCGTGCGGGCCCCGCCGTCTGTGAGGAGTTGCCGTGCCATCAGGGTCGACACCCGCCGGGCACCGTCATGGGGGACGGTCCCGGCACCCCCGGACCAGCCGCCGCCGGGACGGGGAGCGTCCCCCGACCCCCCGCATCGACCCCGGCGTCCTGCGCGAGGGGATCGGGGTGCTGTGGGTCGCGGTCAAGGCCGAACCGCGGGTGTTCACCGTCGCCGTGCTGGCCAGCGGGCTGTACGCGGCGATGACCGTCGGCACCGCGCAGGTGCTCGGCTGGGCGACCGAGGACGTCGTGCTCCCGGCGTTCCGCTCCGGCGACACCACGGCGGGCGCGCTGGCCGGGGCGGCGACGGCGATCCTCGCCGTCGCGCTGCTCAAGGCGCTCGGCGTGGCCGGGCGCCGGTTCTACGCCGGGCTCATGCAGTACCGCATGCAGGCCCGGTACCGGCGGGCGGTCACCCGGCAGTACCTGCGGCTGCCCCTGGCCTGGCACCACCGCCACCCCACGGGGCAGCTGCTGTCGAACGCCAACGCGGACGTGGAGGCGGTGTGGGCGCCGATCGCGCCGCTGCCGATGGCGGTCGGCGTGGTGCTCATGCTGGTGATCGCCGCGGGGTCGATCCTGATCACCGACGTGGTCGTGGCGATCGTGGGCTTCCTGGTCTTTCCGGCCGTGGCGCTGCTGAACGTCCTCTACCAGAGGCGGCTGTCCCCCGTCGCCACCCGGGCCCAGCAGCTGCGCGCCGAGGTCAGCGAGGTGGCGCACGAGAGCTTCGAGGGCGGCCTGGTCGTCAAGACGCTGGGGCGCGAGCAGGACGAGACCGAGCGGTTCGCCGAGCGCGCGCGGGCGCTGCGCGACGCCAACGTGGCGGTCGGCCGCATCCGGGGCCTGTTCGACCCCGTGCTGGAGGCGCTGCCCAATCTGGGCGTGCTGGCGGTGCTGCTGGTGGGCTCCATCCGCCTGGAAGCCGGGGCCATGACCGAGGGCGACCTGGTGCACGTGGCGTATCTGTTCACGCTCCTGGCCTGGCCGATCCGCGCCCTGGGCTGGGTGCTGGCGGAGGTGCCGCGCAGCGTCGTCGGCTGGAAACGGGTCCGCGGGGTTCTGGACGCCACCGGCTCCCTCCCCTACGGCGACCGTTCCCTGGACGAGGGCAAGGCGGCGGCGCTGGAGGTGCGCGACGTCCGCTTCGCCTACGAGACCGCCGAGGGGGAGGCGTCGGCGGACGTACTGCGCGACGTGTCGTTCTCCGTCGCCCCCGGCCGCACGATCGCCGTGGTCGGCCCCACCGGTTCGGGCAAGTCGACCCTGACGTCCCTGCTCGTGCGGCTGGTCGACCCGGCCGACGGGTCGGTGCTGCTGGACGGGGTGGACGCGCGCGACCTGAGACGCGGCGGCGTGGCCGAGACCGCGGCCCTCGTGCCGCAGCAGACGTTCCTGTTCGACGACACCGTGCGCGGCAACATCACCCTGGGGCTGGACATCCCGGACGAGCGGGTGTGGGAGGCCCTGCGCCTCGCCCAGGCCGACGGCTTCGTGGCGGCGCTCCCGGACGGTCTCGACACCCGCATCGGGGAGCGCGGGGCGACCCTGTCGGGCGGCCAGCGGCAACGGCTGGCGCTGGCGCGCGCGGTGGTGCGCCGCCCCCGGCTGCTGGTGCTGGACGACGCGACGTCCAGCGTCGACCCCCAGGTGGAGGCCCGGATCCTGAGCGCGCTGCGGGACGCGCAGTCGGCCGGCGGGGGCGGCGTGACCGTGGTGGTGGTCGCCTACCGCAAGGCCACGATCGCGCTGGCCGACGAGGTCGTCTACATCGAGCACGGCCGCGTGGCCGACCGCGGCGCCCACGCCGAGCTGCTGGAGCGCTGTGAGGGCTACCGCAACCTCGTCACCGCCTACGAGCGCGCCGAGGCCGAGCAGCGGCTGATGAGCGGGCGGGCGGACGACGACCGGACCGGGACCGCGGAGGCCGACAGCGAGGAGGCGGTGGCGTGACCACGTTGAACGAGGCCGCCTCCGCCGAGAGCGCGCTGACCACGCTGCGCCGCGGCCTGCGGCTCAGCCCCGAGTTCCGCGCCGGACTGGCCGGGACGCTGCTGCTGGCGCTGGTGGCCACGGCCGGCCGGGTGGTCGTGCCGATCGCGGTGCAGCAGACGATCGACAAGGGGCTGGGCGGGCCCGGCGGCCCCGACATCGGGTTCATCCGCACGGCCGTGCTGGCGTGCGCGGCGGCGGTGGCGGTGACGGCGCTGAGCGCGTACGCGGTGAACGTGCGGCTCTACAAGACCACCGAGTCCGGCCTGGCCACGCTGCGGACCAAGGCGTTCCGGCACGTGCACGACCTGTCGGTGCTCACGCAGAGCTCCGAGCGGCGCGGCGCCCTGGTGTCGCGGGTGACCGGCGACGTGGACCAGATCAGCCAGTTCATGCAGTGGGGCGGACTGCTGATCATCATGTCGACCGGGCAGCTGCTGGTGGCCAGCGTCCTGATGGCGGTCTACTCCTGGCCGCTGGCGCTGCTGGTGTGGGCGACCTTCCTGCCGCTGGCGTTCGCGCTGCGCCGCTTCCAGCGGCTGCTGTCGGCCGCCTACACGCGCGTCCGCGAGCGCATGGGCGACCTGCTGGCCGCGGTGAGCGAGTCGGTGGTGGGCGCGTCGGTGATCCGCGCCTACGCGGCCGAGGAGCGCACCGCCCGCCGGGTGGACGCGGCCGTCGAGGAGCACCGGCGGGCCCAGACGCGGGCGCAGGGCCTGGTGGCGCTGACGTTCCCGTCCAGCGAGCTGGTGGCGGCGGTGGCGACCGCCGGGGTCGTCGTGGCGGGGACGCTGCTGGGCGTGGCCGGCGACCTGACCGCCGGCGAGCTGGTGGCGTTCCTGTTCCTGGTGACGCTGTTCGTCAGCCCCATGCAGACCGCCACCGAGGTGCTCAACGAGGCGCAGAACGCGATCGCCGGATGGCGGCGGGTGCTGGGCGTCCTGGACACCGCGCCGGACGTGGCCGACCCCGGCGAGAAGGGGCGGACCCTACCCCGCGGGCCCATCGAGGTGCGGTTCGAGAACGTCGCGTTCGCCTACCCCGTCGACGGCTCGGACGGGTCGGGCGCGACGGGTCCGCTCGTCCTGCGCGACGTCAACGTGGAGATCGCCCCCCGAAGCCGGGTCGCGGTGGTCGGCGAGACGGGCTCGGGCAAGACCACGTTCGCCAAGCTGCTGACCCGGCTGATGGATCCGACCTCCGGACGTGTGCTGGTGGACGGCGTGCCCTTGCAGCAGGTGCGCTTCTCCTCGCTGCGCGAGCGCATCGTCATGGTGCCGCAGGACGGGTTCCTGTTCGACGCCACGCTCGGCGACAACATCCGCTACGGGCGGCCGGACGCCACCGACGAGGAGGTGCTCCTGGCGCTGACGGAACTGGGCCTGGCCGACTGGGTGGAGGGCCTGCCGCGCGGCCTGGACACGCCCGTGGGGCAGCGCGGCGAGTCCCTGTCGGCGGGCGAACGGCAGCTGGTGGCCCTGGCCCGCGCCTACATCGCCGACCCCGACCTGCTGGTGCTGGACGAGGCCACGTCCGCGGTCGACCCGGCCACCGAGGTGCGCATCCAGCGCGCGCTCGACGGGGTGACGCGGGGCCGCACGGCCGTCTCCATCGCGCACCGGCTGTCCACGGCGGAGGCCGCGGACGAGGTGCTGGTGTTCGACAAGGGGCGCATCGTCCAGCGCGGCCCGCACGCCGAGCTGGTCGCGGTCCCGGGCGTCTACGCCGACCTGTACGCGTCCTGGATCGCCCAGCGCCGCATCTAGCCGCCGGGCCGCCGCCCGGCCTCGCGGCGGCCTGCGGATCACCGGGTAAAGCACTTGCCGGTTTTGTGGTCGGGTGCGCATTCTGCTGGGGTGAGCAACGAGGTCGTGTTGGAATCGGCGGGCACGCTGCACGGACAGCTGCAGCGTGGCCTGGGACGGGCCGCGCGTCGCGCGGCCGATAAACCTGGTGCGAGCGAGTTCGTTTATGACTGCATACGCCGCGACCCACGCTGGGATCCCCGCGCCGAGACACGCGGCCTTTATTACGCGCGCCTGATGGTCGACTTGGAGCTGCCTGTCGGGCCGGTGGCCGAACACCTTTTCGACTCGTCCGACCAGTCCGACGGCGACGGACGGCGGGTGCAGCTCGCCCTCGAGGTGCTCGCGGACCTGGTGCGGCTGAGCCGCAGGGAGGCCGCGTCGGCGCTGTACCGGTACGCCGAAGAGGGCACCCATTGGTTCGACGCCGTCGACACGCTCGTGGGCTTGGCCGATCCGACCCTGACGCACGGTCTGGACGAGCTGGTGGCGGCGCGGTGCAACGAGTCCGCGTTGGACGCCCTGGTCGCGGGCCCGCACAATCCCGTGATCGAGAGCTGGGCGGCGCGGCAGCCGCGGATCGCCGACGCCCTGGCCCGGCGCCGCGAGACCGGCCGGGCGCGCCGCTCCGGGCTCGGCGCCGCCCGGGCCGAACGGACCGAGGCCGAGCTCCTCGAGGCCGCTCGGCGGCGCGACGACGGAGCCGTGGCGGCCATCTTCGAGCTCGGCCGCAGGCGGGCCCCGGCGCTGCTCGACCTCGCCGAAGAGCTGCTGCCGCAGCGGCCGAGCCGATGGGGCGGAGCGGTGTGCCGGGCGCTGCGCGAGTACGGCCCCGAGGCGGTGCCGCGGGCGAGGGCGTGGGCCGCGTCACGCGGCGGTTGCCAGGACTTGGCCCTCGCCATCCTGGCCCGCCACGGCACCCGCCAGGACATCCCGTTGCTGATGAACGAGCTTCAGGACGCCGTGGAACGGTGCGACTGGGGCGACGCGGCCGGCCCCATCGAAGGCTTGGGCAGGCTGCGCGCAGGCGAGGCCGTGCCGCTGTTGAAGACCGCTTGGACCGAATCGACTTATGCGTTCCTACGTCCCCGCATTCTGACCGCCTTGACCCGCACCGCGCCGCACACCGCCGAGTCCTACACCGTCGAGGGCCTGTGGGACTGCGAGGAGGGCGTGCGCCAGATCGCCGCCGAGACCGTCCCCCTCACCCGCGAGACCCGCATACGCCTGCAACGCCTTCACCACGACGCCGCCGAGGAGCCCGCCGTGCGCGCCGCCGCCGCAGGGCGTCTCATGGCCTGACCTGCTTCCCGCTCCCTCCCCCTCCGCGGATGAACCCCGCGGAAGTGTCCGCCCGTATGTGTGGGCGAATCGCTCAACTCTTCCCGGGGAGGACGAGCCATGCGCTCCGATGACCACCGTTCGCCCTTGAAGGCCGCCCTGCTGTGCGGTGCCGCCGCGGCCCTGCTGCCGCTGGCGGCCGGCTGCTCGGGAGGCTCGGCCGAGGCGGGAGGGAGCGGCGGCAAGCAGGCCCAGCCCGCCACCGCCGAGCAGCTCGCCCAGCAGACCGGCTGCAAGCTGAGCAGCCTCCGCAAGGTCGCGGACCTGTCGCAGGGCTCCTGCCAGACGGACAAGGGCCGCTTCACGGTGGTGAGCTTCACCACCGACCAGGGGCAGCATGCGTGGTTGGAGGAGGCCAAGCCTTGGGGCGGCACCTACCTGGTGGGGCCGCGGTGGGTCATCGTCAGCACCGAGCAGACGCTGAAGTCGCTCCAGGAGGAGCTCGGCGGGCAGATCGAGTACGGCGCCCACCACGGCGGGGGCGGAGGCGGCGGCCACCAGGGCGGCGGGACGAACCACCAGGGCGGCTGATGCGCCCGGGGCGGCGGGACGACGGAGGACATCGCCGCCCCGTACTACTTTCGGCCGCCGCTGGTTCACTCCGCGGAAGGAGGGGAGGGCGGGGGTCCGCCATCTAGACTCACGCACATGTTCCCCTCTGTTCGGCGAGCACTGACCGTACTGCCGTTCGCGCTGCTGCCCGTCGCCGGCGTCACTGCGTGCAGCAGCGAGGGCGCCACGACCGAGTGCACCGTGAACTCCTGCACCATCACCTTCAACCGCGGCGTCGACGCGAGCGCGTCGATCCTGGGCGTCAAGGCCGAACTGGT
This sequence comes from Actinomadura rubrobrunea NBRC 15275, assembly GCF_001552235.1. NCBI lineage: Bacteria > Bacillati > Actinomycetota > Actinomycetes > Streptosporangiales > Thermomonosporaceae > Actinomadura > Actinomadura viridilutea. Next base: position 82,820 of record NZ_BCQU01000018.1, read on the forward strand.
GAGCGTGCAGGACGACACCGTCACGCTCAAGGTGGCCGGTCAGCAGATCACCGTGCCCAGGGGCGAGGCCGAGCAGGCCGAAGGGTTCGACGTCTCCGTCCAGTCGATCACCAAGGACACCGTGGTCGTCAAGATCAGCAACAACGGGTGACGCCCCTGGAGCGCGACCCGCTCCGCGCATCCGCCAAGATGGGGGCATGCCCGCAGAACGCATGCCTCCCACCCCGGAGGCGGACGACCTTTTCGCGCTGACCCGCGAGATCGCCCAAAAGGAGCTCGCCCCGCGCGCCGCCCCGGCCGAGGAGGCCGGGGAGTTCCCCCGAGAGATCTTCCGCCTGCTCGGCAGGTCCGGCCTGCTGGGCCTGCCCTACCCCGAGGAGCACGGCGGCGGAGGACAGCCTTACGAGGTCTACCTCCAGGTGCTGGAGGAGATCGCCGCGGTGTGGGCGTCGGTGGCGGTGGGCGTCAGCGTGCACACGCTGGCGTGCTACCCGCTGGCCGTGTACGGCACCGACGAGCAGCGCAAGCGGCTGCCGGAGCTGCTCGGCGGCGAGCTGCTGGGAGGGTACGCGCTGTCGGAGGCGCACGCCGGCTCGGACGCGGGGGCGCTGAGCACCCGGGCCGTGCTCGAGGAGGACGGCACGGCCTACCGCGTCACCGGCACCAAGACCTGGATCACCCACGGCGGCGAGGCCGACTTCTACACGCTGTTCGCCCGCACCTCCGACGAGGGCACCCGCGGCATCAGCTGCTTCCTGGTGGAGGGCCGGATGCCGGGGCTGACGTTCGGGCCGCCCGAACGCAAGATGGGCCTGACCGGCTCCACCACCGCGCAGCTGCACTTCGACGACGCGCGGGTGGCGGCCCAGTGGCGGATCGGCGAGGAGGGCCAGGGCTTCCCGATCGCGCTGTCGGCGCTGGACTCCGGCCGCCTCGGCATCGCCGCCTGCGCGGTCGGCCTGGCCCAGGGCGCCCTCGACCACGCGGTCTCGTACGCGGCCCGGCGCGAGCAGTTCGGCCGCCCCATCATCGCCAACCAGGGCCTGGCGTTCATGCTGGCCGACATGGCGGCCGCGGTGGAGTCGGCCCGGGCCACGTACCTGGAGGCCGCCCGCCGCCGCGACCGCGGCCTGCCGTTCTCCCGCCAGGCGTCGATCGCCAAGCTGGTGGCGACGGACACGGCGATGCGGGTGACCACCGACGCGGTGCAGGTGCTCGGCGGCTACGGCTACACCCGCGACTTCCCGGTCGAGCGGTACATGCGCGAGGCGAAGGTCATGCAGATCTTCGAGGGCACCAACCAGATCCAGCGCATGGTGATCGGCCGCCACCTGGCCCGGACGGCGGCCCTGCAGGACGCGACCTGACGCGGGCCGTCCCGCCCCGCCGCGCCTTCGACGCCGGGGGCGCGGCGGACCCGCCGGGCCGCGCCCGGCGACGCATACCCCCCGGACCGCCCCCGCGCAGGCGCCTTGGCACGATAGAACCGCCATGATCGCCTCGCCCCCCTCCCGCACCGCGCGATCCGCGATCTTCGCGGTCGTCTGCGTGTGCCTCACCGCGCTGGGGCACCGGACCGCCTCCGGCGAGCCGATGTCCCCGGACGCGCTGCTGTGGGGGTTCTTCGGCGTGTGGGCCGTGGCGCTGCCGCTGGCCGGGCACGAGCGATCCCTGCCGACGATCCTCGGCGGACTGCTCGGCGGGCAGTTCGTCCTGCACGCGTTGTTCAGCACCGGGGAGCTTCACTACCACCATCACCACTGCTCCGCTCACCCGGTGTCCGCCGCCGGCCACGGCGGCACCGCGATGACGGTCGCGCACCTGCTCGCCGCGGGCGCGTCGGCCTGGTGGCTGCGACGGGGCGAGCGCGCCGCCTGGCGGTTGGCCCGGCTGGCGGCGTCCGTCCTGCTGAGGCCGCTGTGGCTGACGTTCAGCGCGCCCGCGCCGCAGGCGCCCCGCGCCGCCGTGCCGCGCACCCAGTCCTCGGCCCCGCCGCGCATCGCGCCGCTCCGTCACGTTCTGGTTCTGCGAGGGCCGCCCGCGCCCGTCCCGGGGCGCTGAGCCGCCCCCCACGCCGCGCCCCGCGCCGCGGGGCGTCCGAGCCGTCCCGCCGACCGCATCGGCGGGACGCCCTCTCCCTGACCATCGCGACCGGCCCCGGACCGGCCGCGTCCCGGGGCGCGCCCGGGCGCGGGACCGGCGACGCCGGCGCGCGTCCAGAACCAGAAGGACCCCTTCATGCACGGCTTTCGCATGCACGACTTCCGTCTTCCGAGCACGGTCGCGTCCCTGACCGCGGCCTGCCTCGCGCTCACCGGCTGCGGCGGCGCCGAGTCCGCGCCTGACGCGCCGACCAGTCCCGCCGCGTCGTCCGGCGCCGCCGCGTCGTCCGCCCCGGCCGCCGCCCTGACGGTCCACGACGCCTGGGTGAAGGCCGCCGACGAGGGCATGACCGCCGCGTTCGGCACCCTGGTCAACCACACCGGCGCCGCCGTCACGATCACCTCGGCCTCCACCCCCGCCTCGCCGAAGGTGGAACTGCACGAGGTCGCCGGGTCCGGCGGCGAGATGACGATGCGGCCGGTCGAGGGCGGCTTCACCGTCCCCGCCAAGGGACGGCTGGAGCTCAGGCCCGGCGGGTTCCACATCATGCTCATGGACCTCGCCGAGCCGATCAGGCCCGGCGATCAGGTCGCCTTCACCCTCCGCCTCGCGGGCGGCGGCACGGTCGAGTTCACCGCCCTGGGCAAGTCCTTCCAGGGCGCCAACGAGAACTACGAGCCGGGGGCGGGCCGCTGATGGACCGCAACCCCACCCGGCGGGCCCTGTTCGTCGGCGGGGCGGCGGCCGCGGTGGCCGCCGCCGCGGCCTGCCGCGCCGACC